>NZ_MUFN01000014.1:0-128677 GCF_001996205.1 Salinivibrio sp. IB574
CCGCTCCGCCATAACGGCGCAGCAACAGGCCATTTTTTTCTAGCTCGGCAAGATCCTTACGGATAGTCACTTCTGACGTTTCAAAGCGTTGAGAGAGTTCGTCAACGCTGACGCTGCCCTGCTCGGTAAGCAAGGTAACGATGGTATGACGACGCTGTTGCGTGTTTCGTTTCGACATGTAACCTACCAACTTTCGTTTCGAAACTTATGGTAGTGAAAACACATCAAAGATCAAGAAAAGAACACAAAAAGTGACGAGAAATAAGCGGATAAAAAAGAAATAACAAAAAAGCCCACCAGCAACAGCTGATGGGCTTCTAAGATGGTGCGGAAGGAGAGACTTGAACTCTCACACCTTGCGGCGCCAGAACCTAAATCTGGTGCGTCTACCAATTCCGCCACTTCCGCATATTTTTATGATAGCTCAGCGGGCGGGCTGAGTACCAATTGTCTTGGTGCGGGGGGAGGGACTTGAACCCTCACGTCCTTTCGGACACTAGCACCTGAAGCTAGCGCGTCTACCAATTCCGCCACCTCCGCAAAAGGTGGATAACCCGGTGACGAAAACGCAGACCGAATTATAAAAATAATGGTGGCTACGACGGGATTCGAACCTGTGACCCCATCATTATGAGTGATGTGCTCTAACCAACTGAGCTACGTAGCCACTCTGTCAGGCGTAGTGCCTTAAGACGCTGCGAATTATGCGGATCTGGGCGAAAGTCGTCAAGGTCTGGTTATTGTTTTTTTTGCGATTTTGCATTCATTGGCTGCAATAATCGCCATTTTGGACAATTTAGCGGCAAAGCCTACCGAGGAGGTGGCGGATAGCGTTGAACGGTGGGAAGAAAAAAACCAGCCTGGAGGCTGGTTTTATCTGATAAGGGTGGGGTCTCGACAACTCACCCAAGAGGCATTACGCGCTTATACGTTAAAGCGGAAATGGATCACATCGCCATCTTTTACGATGTAGTCTTTGCCTTCTAGGCGCCATTTACCGGCTTCTTTCGCGCCGCTTTCGCCATTGTTCGCAATATAGTCTTCATAACCGACTACTTCAGCACGGATAAAGCCTTTTTCGAAGTCAGTGTGGATTTTACCTGCCGCTTGCGGAGCAGTGGCGCCAATTGGCACGGTCCAAGCACGCACTTCTTTAACACCCGCCGTGAAATAGGTTTGCAGGGTAAGCAGTTCATAACCGGCGCGAATCACACGGTTAAGGCCTGGCTCTTCCAGCCCCATTTCTTCCAAGAACGCAGCCGCTTCTTCGGCGTCTAACTCGGCAATTTCGCCTTCAATTTCCGCGCACACGGCAACCACGGTGGCACCTTCTTGCGCGGCAATCTCACGTACTTTGTCGAGGTAAGGGTTGTTTTCAAAGCCATCATCGTTGACGTTGGCAATGTACATAGTGGGCTTAAGCGTCAAGAAGTTGAGGTATTGTACTGCCGCTTCTTCTTCTTTGCTTAGCTCGACAGAACGCAACATGTTGCCTTCTTCCAGCACAGGCAGCAGTTTTTCAAGCACTGTTAGCTCAAACTTGGCGTCTTTGTCGCCACCCTTGGCTTTTTTGGTGTTGCGCTGAATGGCGCGCTCACAGCTTTCAAGGTCGGCCAGTGCCAGCTCGGTGTTGATAACATCGATATCATCCGCAGGGTCGACTTTACCGGCAACGTGAACAATGTTGTCGTTTTCAAAACAACGTACCACGTGACCAATTGCATCGGTTTCGCGGATGTTAGCGAGGAACTTATTTCCTAAGCCTTCACCACGTGATGCACCGGCTACCAGTCCCGCGATATCCACAAATTCCATGGTGGTTGGCAGCACTTTTTGGGGGTTAACAATCTTGGCTAACGCATCCAAGCGCAAGTCAGGCACAGGCACCACGCCTGTGTTTGGCTCGATGGTACAGAATGGAAAGTTAGCTGCGTCAATGCCAGCTTTGGTCAGTGCATTAAACAGAGTGGATTTACCTACGTTTGGTAGGCCCACGATGCCACATTTAAAACCCATGAGATGGTAACCCTTTAATCAAAAATTACTGTGCTTTGAAGGTATGCAGACGGTTTTGCGCTTTGGCAAGATCGTCTTTGAGCAAGATATCGAGGCTACGAACCGCCTCGTCCGTGGCCTGTTCGATCAGGCTTTGCTCGTTGGCGGGGGCTTTGGTGAGCACATATCCCGCTACCTTGTCTTTGTGACCCGGATGGCCAATACCAATCCGGAGTCGGTAGAACGATTTATCGTTAGCTAATTTACTGATGATGTCACGCAGGCCATTATGTCCTCCGTGTCCACCGCCTTGCTTAAACTTTGCCACACCCGGTGGCAAGTCTAGCTCGTCATGCGCCACCATGATGGCATTGGCGGGAATATTGTAAAAATTAGCCAGTGCTTGAACGGCTTTACCGGACAAATTCATGTAAGTGGTTGGGATCAACAAACGCAGATCTTGACCGTGTACGGTAATGCGGCCGGTCAGGCCAAAAAACTTTTTTTCTTCTTTCAGCGGTGCATTGTGGATCCGCGCAAGTTCTTGCACGACCCAAGCGCCCGCGTTGTGGCGTGTTTGGGCATATTCTGGCCCCGGATTGGCCAATCCAACTAATAAGCGGATCTGATTACTCACGATGTTTCTCGCTGTTTATCTACCCATCATAGCCGGTGAGCATTCTGCCCACCCCAAAAGGCGCCATATCCTACCATTGTTACGACTCAGCGGTCGAGTCAGCACTGAAAATAGACAGATAAAAAAACGCCCTGCACAGAGGCAGGGCGCTGTTACTAAGGATGCGTCTATTACGAATTAAACATCGCAGAGATGGATTCTTCGTTGCTGATACGGCGAATCGCTTCCGCTAGCATGCCAGACAGAGTCAGTTGTGAGACTCGGCCGGTAGCTTGGATTTCTGCGCTTAGCGGAATGGAGTCGGTCACCACGATTTCATCGATGACAGATTCCGCAATGTTTTTCGGCGCGTCGCCAGAAAATACAGGGTGAGTCGCGTAAGCGAATACACGTTTAGCACCACGGTTTTTCAGCGCTTCAGCGGCTTTACACAGGGTGCCACCGGTATCGATCATGTCATCAACGATGATGCAGTCACGGCCTTCAACGTCACCAATCAAGTGCATAACTTGAGACACGTTCGCACGTGGACGACGTTTATCGATGATGGCAATGTCGGTATCGTCGAGCAGTTTTGCGGTTGCACGCGCACGAACCACGCCGCCGATGTCAGGAGAGACAACAACAGGATCTTCCAAGTTCTTCGCTAGCATGTCTTCAAGCAAAACAGGGGTGCCAAAGATGTTGTCGACAGGCACGTCGAAGAAGCCTTGGATTTGCTCTGCGTGGAGATCAACGGTGAGGACGCGGTCAACGCCAACGTTGGAAAGAAAATCTGCAATAACTTTTGCGGTGATAGGAACACGGGAGGAACGTACGCGGCGGTCTTGACGGGCATAACCAAAGTAAGGGATTACTGCGGTTATACGACCTGCCGATGCACGTCGGAACGCGTCTATCATCACGACCAATTCCATTAAGTTGTCATTGGTCGGTGCACAGGTAGATTGGAGGACGAACACGTCACTACCGCGCACGTTCTCGTTAATCTGAACACACACTTCGCCGTCAGAAAAACGGCCGACAGTGGCGTCACCCAGTGACATGTAAAGACGGTTTGCGATACGTTGGGCGAGAACGGGTGTCGCGTTACCAGCGAACAGCTTCATATCAGGCACGGTGGAAACCTCGGGTTGCATCCATTTAGTAGTCACTGACTCACAGTTTGCTGCTGTAGCGCATCAAGTAGGGGTGAACGGTTCAACCCACGTGCAACAAACCCTGTCAGCCAGTTAGGCATTATGTCGAGTGTGGCCTGGGCATCTTGTGCGGTGTCAAACTCGGCAAACACGCACGCGCCTGTCCCAGTCATCCTAGACGGCGCGTATTCTAGCAGCCACGAAACAGCCTTATCAACCTCGGGGAATTGTTTACGGGCTATCTTTTCGCAATCGTTTTCGTATTTTTGCCCCATTAGCTCAGAAACTGTGCGCTTTGGCGTGTTTCTTTGCAACTGAGGATGCGTGAAAATTGCAGCGGTCGAAATCGACACGTCCGGCTTAACCACTAAGTAAACTTTTTCTTCCGGTAACACCGGTGTAAATTTTTCACCCACGCCCTCAGCCAATGCTGCCTGACCATGAATAAAAATAGGCACATCGGCACCCAAACGCAATCCAAGAGCCGCCAATTCATCAGCGCTGACTTGGGTCTGCCATAAATGATTGAGCGCAACCAAGGTGGTGGCGGCATCTGATGAGCCGCCCCCTAATCCACCGCCCATAGGGAGCCGTTTGTCGATATTAATGTGCGCCCCGTAGGGACATCCTGTGTGGGCTTGCAGCGCCTTGGCGGCTTTGACAATCAAATTATCGTCTTCTTTCACTCCTTCCATGGCAGGGCTGAGGCTGATCGTCCCTGTTTGGTTAGGCGTAATGGCAAGGGTATCGCCCACGTCCAAAAACTGAAACAAGGTTTGRAGTTCGTGGTAGCCGTCCTCACGGCGGCCATTGATATACAAGAAGAGGTTCAGTTTGGCGGGAGCGGGCCAAAATGTGGTGTCATTCATCATCAAGCGTCCAATTGGAGATAACCAGCTTTACGGTTTGCTGGGGGCTTTTTAAGGTGATACGCGAAGGCAGCGCCGGCTGCGTGCTACCATCGTAACCGAGATAATCAATGGTCCAGCCTTGGGCGTTGCTTAAACGGGCGAGGCGGTTGTCATCGCCGAGCTCAAATTGATCTCGCGATTGTGGCAAGCCAAGCAACCAAGCGGGCAGCGCGTCAATCGGTAACGACATGCCGGTCAACCGCTCAATTAAGCGAGCTGCATTTGAGTCGGTATAAACTTGGCCTTGGTCATCCACCACGGTGGCACGCTGTGGATCGATAGTCAGCGAGAGCAGCGTGGTCCCTAAAAAATTGGTCAGACGGAGCGTGGATTGTTCTGGCTGATGATGCCAATACAAATTCGCTGAAAACCGCTCTTGGGGTGAAATAAACGCGACCTTGCCTTTCGCCGTGTACCTATCGATGGCCGTTAACGCCGACTGATGCGCTTGCCATTGGGTCGACGGTGGTGGAGCGGTGGCACAGCCCGATAAAATAGCAATACAGGCGGCGATGACGCAGGCGCGTAGGGGAGCAAGCATGTGCTGAGTATCCTTTCTTTGACGTCAATAAAGCGGCATCAGGGCCGTGATGCGCTTACTTTGCCACAAGCTGTGCGGAGAAAGAAGACGCCTATCGTGCCTGTATCCGTGCATGCGGTACGGGTTTGGCGAGGAAGCCACCAATCTCGCGAGGCTTCACATTTCCACGCCAAGAGGATGATGCATATCAATGTTCGCTTTAATTCACGGGGGCCATCAAGTAAAATCCTCCGCTCCAATCCTTACTGGTGCTGTCGGTAACAACGCTTCATGAGCCTGTTAGTTCTCGGAATCAATCACAAAACGGCCCCCGTTGACTTGCGGGAGAAAGTCGCCTTTTCGCCGCAACAACTGGAACAAGCGTTGCAGCAACTGACCGACCACCCTCAAGTGCGAAGCTGTGTGATCGTCTCAACGTGTAACCGCACTGAGCTGTACGCCGACATGCGTCAGCCGGGGATCGGCGTGCTGGTGGATTGGTTGACCAATTTTCATCACCTAAGCAGTGATAGCCTGATGGCGAGTATTTACTATCACGAGGAACAAGCGGCGGTGAAACACCTGATGCGCGTAGCGTGTGGGTTGGACTCTTTGGTACTCGGTGAGCCACAAATTCTAGGCCAAGTAAAGCAGGCTTATGCCAGTTCCGGAAAAGCCAATCTGATTGCGGGCCCGCTGGAAAAGCTGTTTCAAAAAGTGTTCGCCGTTGCCAAGCGGGTGAGAACCGAGACGGACATCGGCGGCAATGCGGTCTCTGTTGCTTTTGCGGCTTGTACCTTGGCGCGTCAGATCTTTGAGTCGTTATCCGACGTCACCACCTTACTGGTCGGGGCGGGTGAGACGATAGAATTAGTGGCCAAGCACCTGCATGAACACAAGTGCAGCAACATTATCGTGGCCAATCGGACTCAATCTCGTGCGCAGTGTTTGGCAGACCAATTTAATGCGCAGGTGATTGGGCTTGAAGCGATCCCAGAGCACTTGGCGAAAGCAGATATCGTGATTAGCTCAACGGCCGCCCCTTTGCCGCTTATCGGTAAAGGCATGGTAGAAAAAGCACTGAAACAGCGCCGTCACCAGCCAATGTTGCTGATCGATATCGCCGTGCCAAGAGACATTGAAGAAGAAGTGGGCAACCTAGCCGACGCGTATCTGTATAGTGTGGATGATTTGCAATCTATCGTGGAACGCAATCGCGAACAGCGTAAAGTAGCCGCGATCCAAGCCGAAGCGATCGTGACGGAAGAAAGCGCCGATTTCATGCGTTGGCTACGCTCACGAGAGGCGGTTGATAGTATTAAGCAATTCCGCACTCAATCGGAGCAGATCAAACAAGCCGAGCTTGAACAAAGCATTCAGGCGTTGGCCAATGGCGCAGATGCCGAAAGCGTATTGCGCCAATTGAGCAATCGTCTAACAAATAAACTGATCCATACGCCGACACAGGCAATGCAGCAAGCAGCACAAAATGGTGAGCCAGAAAAACTGGCGGTGATGCGTGCCTGTCTTGGGCTGGACAGTGATAACTAACGAAGAGATTTATGAAAGCATCAATTTTAGCCAAGCTAGAATCACTGGCCGAGCGTTATGAAGAAGTTCAGCACCTGTTAGGTACGCCAGAGATCATTAACGATCAGAACAAGTTCCGTGCGCTGTCCAAAGAATACTCTCAGCTTGAAGAAGTGATTAAGTGTTTTGGTCAGTTCAAGCAAGCGCAAGAAGACTTGGTAGCCGCAGAAGAAATGGCAAATGAGGACGACCCAGAGATGCGCGAAATGGCGCAAGAGGAAGTCGAACAGGCCAAGCAGAGCATTGCCGACTTGACCGACGAGCTGCAAATCTTGCTCCTCCCCAAAGACCCTAATGATGATCGCAACTGCTTCCTTGAGATCCGTGCCGGCGCCGGCGGTGATGAGGCCGCGATTTTTGCAGGCGACCTATACCGTATGTATAGCCGTTATGCCGAGCAACGTGGCTGGAAGATTGAAATCATCAGCGCGAGCGATGGTGAGCACGGCGGTTTTAAAGAAGTGATCGCGCGCGTGGCAGGCGAGGGCGCATATGGTGTGCTGAAATTTGAATCTGGCGGCCACCGTGTCCAGCGCGTGCCGGCGACAGAATCGCAAGGCCGCGTACATACCTCTGCGTGTACCGTTGCCATTTTGCCTGAAGTGCCAGAAGCAGAAATTCCAGAGATTAACCCTGCTGACTTGAAAGTGGACACCTTCCGTGCATCGGGGGCGGGTGGTCAGCACGTTAACACCACCGACTCAGCCATTCGTATCACCCACTTGCCAACCGGCACAGTGGTGGAATGTCAAGACGAACGTTCACAGCATAAAAACCGCGCCAAAGCGATGTCAGTACTGGCCGCTCGTTTGATTAAAGCGGAAGAAGAAAAGCGCGCTGCCGAAGAAGCCTCAACACGTCGTAACTTGTTAGGCTCAGGCGATCGCTCCGACCGTATCCGTACTTACAACTATCCACAAGGCCGAGTGTCTGATCACCGTATCAACTTAACCCTTTATCGTTTAGATGAAGTGATGCAAGGCGATTTGGATAGCTTGGTTGACCCTGTGATTCAAGAGCATCAGGCCGACCAACTCGCGGCGTTGTCAGAGCAACAATAATTATGACTGCCACGATTAGCGCACTGTTAGCGGATAGTACCCATGAATTAAGCGCTGTCGGGCATGGCTCGGCGGCCATTGACGTGAAGGTGCTGCTTTGTCACGTGCTCGATCAGCCCACCAGTTATTTGTATACCTGGCCTGACCGTAAACTGACCGCTGCTCAGCTTGCCCAGTTTCGTCAGCTGTTTGCGCGTCGTCTGCAAGGCGAACCCGTGGCGTATATTCTTGGCTATCGCGACTTTTGGACGCTGCGCCTGTCGGTATCGCCCGCGACCTTGATCCCACGCCCAGAAACGGAACTGTTAGTCGAGCAAGCACTGGCGGTGTTACCGGATAAGCCATGTCGGATATTGGATTTAGGTACAGGCACGGGGGCGATTGCATTGGCGATTGCATCAGAGCGTGCCGATGCCACCGTGGTGGGCGTCGATGTGATGCCTGAGGCGGTATTATTAGCCAGCCGGAATGCACACGACAATCAAATCACCAATGCGCACTTTATTCAAAGTGATTGGTTTGATGCGCTCAGCGACATGCAGCCTTTTGATCTGATTGTCAGCAACCCGCCCTATATCGACGGTGCCGATCCGCATTTGCAGCAAGGCGACGTACGGTTTGAACCGGCGAGTGCGCTGGTGGCAGACGAGAGTGGGCTGGCAGATATTCGCCACATTGGTGCGACTGCGCGGACATATTTGGCCGCATCTGGTTGGCTAATGGTAGAGCATGGCTATGACCAAGGCGCAGCAGTGCGCGCGCTTTGGCAACGACAAGGATGGGGCAATATTGCAACCCAGCAGGATCTCGCTGGGCTCGATAGAGTCACTGTCGCTCAGAACGTATAATTCTAACTGACTGGAAGCAGGAACTTTTTATGATCTACATGGCACTAAAGCATACCCATTTATTGAGTATTGTCTTGAGCCTTTCGCTATTCGTGATCCGCTTTTTCTGGGTGATGCGTGGCAGTGAGATGCTCAACAAAAAATGGGTCAAAGCGACACCCCATGTTGTCGATACCGTATTATTGACCACCGGAATTGGCCTGATTTTTGTAACAGGTTTTGTGCCATTTACGCCAAGCGGGGCGTGGATGACCGAAAAGCTGACTTGTGTACTGGCTTACATTGCGCTCGGATTTGTCACCTTGCACTACAGCCGTGGCAAACTCTTTCGCACCTTTGCGTTCTTTGGCGCCTTGGGTTGGGCATACGCAGCAGCCAATTTAGCGTTAACGAAAGTACCACACCTAATGGGATAACAGGATGCCATTAACCGATCAACAACTGGATCAGCTCACACTGGCAGAGGGCGCCTTAACATTGAACCACGCGCTCGATCCGTCGATCGATGTTAATCACGTTCAGGCCTCACTGGAGCTGTTGGCGGACGAAGCCGAACATCTGCTGGGCAGCGAACCCGATATGGCTTTGCGCCTCGAGGGCTTGCGTCGCCTTTTCTATCATCAATGGCAATTTACGGGCGACTTCGAGCAATACTTTTCCTCGGAGAACGTCTTTATTCACCATGTACTGTCGCGCAAAAAAGGGATCCCAGTCTCGCTAGGTGCGATCTTTTTGTACCTGTGTGAGCGCCTCTCGCTACCCGTCAAACCGGTAGGCTTTCCAACTCAGCTGCTGTTGCGCATTGATGAGTTAGAAGACACCCCCGTATACCTCAATCCATTTGATGGTGAGCGTGTTAGCATGCGAACCCTGCGTGGCTGGCTGATAGGCAGTCAAGGGCCTTTTGCTGAGCTAGAGCCATCGCACCTTGAAGTGAGTGACCACCCATCGATCATTGGTCGCTGGTTGGCCGTCGCCAAAAGTGCGTTATTGCGCGAAGAAAAGTACGCGATGGCATTACGTTGTAGCGAACTCGCGCTAACCTTTAGCCCTGACGACCCATACGAGATTCGCGATCGCGGCTATATCTTTCAGCAACTCGATTGTGATCGGGTTGCGGCGACCGACTATGAGTACTTTATTGAGCAATGCCCGGATGATCCGGCGGCAGAGCTGTTAAAGATGCAAGTGAAAGTGCTCAACGAAGAACAACCGACTTTACATTAGCGCGCTACGTTTAGTGCGACCAAGGAACTGACCATGACGCAAAAAACCGTTCATATTGGCGATATGCCAGTGGCTAACGACCGTCCTTTTACGCTGTTTGCTGGCATGAATGTGCTGGAGTCTCGCGATTTAGCGATGCAAATCTGTGAGCACTACGTCAAGGTAACGGACAAACTGGGCATCCCTTATGTCTTCAAAGCCTCCTTTGATAAGGCGAACCGTTCATCCGTACACTCATACCGTGGACCGGGAATGGAAGAAGGCCTGAAGATCTTTGAAGAGCTGAAAAGCACCTTTGGCGTCAAAGTGATCACCGACATTCATGAGCAAGAGCAAGCGGCACCCGTAGCGGAAGTGGCGGACGTGATCCAACTGCCAGCGTTCTTGGCCCGCCAAACCGACTTGGTGGCAGCGATGGCCAAAACCGATGCGGTGATCAACGTGAAAAAACCCCAGTTTATGAGCCCAGGCCAAGTGGGGAATATCGTGGATAAATTCGCGGAGTGCGGCAACGAGAAAGTGATTTTGTGTGAGCGTGGCAGCTGCCACGGTTACGATAACTTGGTCGTAGATATGCTGGGCTTTGATGTGATGAAAAAGGCCTCTAACGGCAGCCCGATCATCTTTGATGTTACTCATGCCCTGCAATGTCGCGATCCGATGGGCGCTGCATCTGGTGGCCGTCGCCAACAAACGGTGGATTTAGCGCGTGCTGGTTTAGGGACCAAGATTGCGGGCTTGTTCATTGAGGCGCATCCAGATCCAGACAACGCACGTTGTGATGGCCCTTCAGCACTACCGCTGGATAAACTCGAGCCTTTCCTTGCGCAAATGAAAGCGCTGGATGATGTGATTAAAAACTTTGCAGAGATTGATATTCGCTAATTCGCGAATGATCGAGACCTATAAAAAGCTGCCCATTGGCAGCTTTTTTGGACTCATAAGTAAATATGATGCTGTAAAGGTGACAACGTGTAGTCAGAGAGTACTGTTAAAACCAGCCTTTGTGGCCATTTACATAGGTCGCTTCAAACTCTTTATCTGTTTTGATCAGATAAATGATGAATTCAACAAAAGCAATAATCCCTATAACTATGCTAGGGATACCAAGCAAGATAAAGCCAAATAGGAAGGCTAACAACATGATTAGGCCTTCTTTGGTATAGCCAAGATAGAATTTATGTACGCCAAATGCCCCAAAGAAGAAAGCCAACAAGGCTGCTGGTATTTTCTTTGAGCTGGTCGAGGATACTGCTTCACCGAATACAGCGGTAGCCTTTCCATTGGATAGCGCAAAATCAACATTCATACCAGTCTCTGGTAGCGTGCCAGATTTCCACTCGTCCATTGTTAGATTATATTCAATACCGTCTTCACCGGTGATCAGACCTTCGCGCTTTGTATTGTCAAAGCTCTTTATTACCCCTTTCATTTTTACTCCTGTAGCGTAGAAAAAAATAGACAAAGTTTTTAGCACACTTTTACTTATTGTCCAGTAATTTATTTTTATGTTGAACTGGCTAGACAGTTTTTCAAGGAGTCACACCTTGTTGCATGTCTTCGTTTAGGCGCGTTACTAAATAGTCAATCAGAGTGCGGAGTCGTTTGGGCATCAAGGTACGATTGGCATACACCAAGCTGATGGGTACCGTCGGCATTTGCCAGTCGCTAAGCAGTTGGACCAAACGACCTGACTCAAAGTGCGGACGACATAAGAACGTCGGCAATACCGCAATGCCGAGGCCATCAAGGCATGCCTGCAACGAGGCTGTAATGGTGTTGACCCGCAGCTGATAGGGGAGGTCGACACTAAAACTCTGCCCCTGCTTGTCAAATAACTCCCACGCTAACAGCTTCACTGCTTGGTTATACACTTTGACTTGGCGATGCGGTGAACGAAGATCGGCAGGACTTTGCACCATGCCAGTTTCGGCTAAATACGCTGGGCTTGCCGCTACCACACGGGTTGAATTGGTGAGCAGGCGTGAAACGAGGTTTGAGTCTTTGCGTGTCCCGACTTGCGCGTAGAGGTCAATGCCTTCACCAATAATGTCGACTTCACGGTTACTCATCTCAAGGTGCACGCGGATATGCGGATGCAGCTTGATGAACTCGTTGATGTAAGGCCCCAATACCTGATGACCGAGCTCAACGGGCATCACCACATTTAAATCCCCTTGGATCAATTCTTGGTGAGCGGTGATTTCAACTTCTGCCTGTTCCATGATGTCTTTCGCCAACAGGCACGATTGGTAAAAGCGCTCGCCCTCTGCGGTCAGCTTTAAACTGCGCGTGGAGCGCGTGATCAAACGCACACCTAGATTGCGCTCAAGGTCAGAGACTTTTCGACTGACCGTCGATTTTGTCATTCCCAGTGCCTCAGCCGCTTGCGTGAAACTGCCTAATTCCACCACTTTCACTAGGATGGCGAGCGCATTGAAGTCCAACATCCTTCCTCTGATTAGGTTAATTTGTGCAACAGTGTTTTTGATTATAGCGCGATTATTAATTAATACGATTGGTTTACAATTCGAAACACTTTGCTTGGTATTGATTTAATTAACATTAGTGAGACCTCATGACAGCCTCAACCGCTTCGAAACGCGTTAAAGCGCCACTATTGGCGACCTTGATATTCCTCGTGATTGGTGCGCTTGGTGCCGGGTACTGGTGGATGGAGGGGCAGTATCATGTGTCGACCGATAACGCCTACCTAAAAGGGGATATTGTCACCATCAGTCCTAAAGTCTCTGGCTATATCGTGGCCCGATATGTCGACGACAACCAATTTGTAAAAGCCGGAACCTTATTGGCCGAAATTGACGATCGCGATTATCGTGCCGCGGTCTCCCAAGCTAAAGCAGCACTCGCCTCGGCAAGCGCGAATGTCGAGCATCTGCACGCACAGCAAACCTTACAGCACAGTAAGATCCGCCAAGCCGCGAGTCAGATGGCATCCGCGCAAGCTGAGTACGATCGCGCCAAGCAGCAAGTGGCCCGTACCCAGCGTTTAATCGCGCAGCATTATTCCTCTGAAGATGAATTGGATGCCCAACTTGCGCAGCAAAAAGTGCGACTCGCCCAGCTAGAACAAGCTAAAGCCGCGCATCATGCCGCCAGTGACCAATTGGCCGTGTTAGCCAGTGAGCTGAAACAAGCCCAAGCTGCGATTGATGACGCCACCGCTAAGCTGACTCAAGCGCAGCTTAACTTGGATGATACCCGCCTTTATGCGCCCGTTGATGGGGTGATTGGCAAACGGAGCTTACGCGTTGGCATGCTGGTTCAGCCGGGTATGCCGTTAGTCAGCTTGGTGCCTCAAGGGGAGGTGTGGGTTGAAGCGAATTTTAAAGAAACACAGCTCGCGCATATTCAGCCGGGGCAATCGGTGGATATTGAAGTGGACGCGTTTCCCGGACAAGCACTGCATGGCGTGGTCGATAGCTTCTCGCCAGCCACGGGCGCACAGTTTGCGCTGCTGCCCCCTGAAAATGCCACGGGGAACTTTACGAAAATTGTTCAGCGGGTGCCGATTAAAGTCCGGATCCCCGATCAGCCACTTAAAGCCAAGTTATTGCCTGGGCTATCTGTGATTGCAACGGTAGATACACGAGGCTGAAGATGACCGCGACTGCGTTAACGGCCGATGCCTACAGCGATCACGTACCGCTCAAAAACTGGATTGCCCTCTTGGGTGGGTTGATTGGGGCCTTTATGGCCATTCTCGACATTCAAATCACCAATGCATCGCTAAAAGATATTCAAGGGGCGCTGTCGGCGACCTTGGACGAAAGTTCGTGGATCTCGACCTCCTATCTGGTGGCAGAGATGATTGCGATCCCGCTCAGTGGCTGGTTATCGCGGGCGCTGGGCGTACGGCGCTATCTGACATGGACCACTGCGGTGTTTACGCTGTCATCTTTTTTGTGCTCACTGTCATGGAACATGAGTGCGATGATCGTGTTTCGCGCCATGCAAGGATTTAGTGGCGGCGCGCTGATCCCACTGGCTTTCTCGCTGGTGGTGCAACTGCTACCTGCCAACAAACGGGCGATTGGTATGGCGATGTTCGGTGTCACGGCGACGTTTGCGCCTGCTATTGGACCGACCTTTGGTGGCTGGCTGACGGAAAATCTGTCGTGGCACTATATTTTCTACATCAATATTCCACCAGCAATGCTGGTGATAGCCATGATCCGCTACGGGCTTGAGGATACGCCGTTATCATTGTCATTGCTGAAAAAGGCCGATTGGGTCGGAATTGCCACTATGGCATTAGGGCTTGGCTGCTTAGAAGTGGTGCTTGAAGAGGGCAATCGTGAAGATTGGTTTGGCTCATCATTTATTCTTACGCTCAGTGCGATTTCCGTGGTGAACATCGTCTACTTTGTGATTAACGAACTGCAACACCCCCGTCCACTGGTGAACTTGCGGCTACTGAAAGACAAGCAATTTGCCTTATCCTGCTTTGCCTATTTAATTTTGGGTATGGCCTTACTGGGCTCGATTTACGTGTTGCCGCTCTATCTCACCCAGATCCAACACTACAACGCGATGCAAATTGGCCAAGTGCTGATGTGGATGGGGTTGCCACAGTTGCTACTCTTTCCGCTCGTGCCCAAGTTAATGCGCGTGTTTCGCCCAACTCACATGGTGACATTTGGCTTTGTAATGTTTGGGCTAAGTTGTTACGTCAATACACACATGACCGTCGATTTTGGTGGTCAGCAGCTGGTTTTATCCATGATCCTGCGTGCCATTGGTAGTCCATTTATTATGGTGCCTTTGTCGATAGTGGCACTGAAGCATATCCAGCGTGATGACACGCCAGATGCATCCACACTCACCAATGTGATGCGTAATTTGGGCGGTGCGTTTAGCATTGCCATGATAGCGACCTTGCTAGATAACCAAACACGCTTGCACTTGGCGAACATCAAAGCCACCTTGTCCACAGTGAGCGAGCAAGGTTGGCAGCGTTTGCACCAACAAACAGATTGGTTTATCGCCACAGGCAGTGATGCCACCACTGCGTTGCATCAAGCACAAGCCAGCGTGTTGAGTGTGATGCAACGTGACGCCGCGATCATGGCGTACAACGATGCCTTTACTGTGATGACCGGCTTTTTAGCATTGGCAGCCGTAGTGATCCTCTCGCTCGAAGACTAACTCCCGCTCGATAGTCACCACGCAAAATGGGAGCGGTGTACTGCCGCTTCCTTCGCTATCCTTCCTGATAAGTTCAAGTAGCTTGACCGACAAACGGTGTTGTCCGATGTATTCGGCTATTGTCGCTGTCTTTTCGTCTGCCACCGTGTCATTTGTTCGGGGTCGTCTTGCGGGCAAGTTCAGCCTTGGTTGCGAAACACTGTCTAGCAGTGAATACGAGCCGTTAAGGTTTTTAGATGTTTAGACGTCTATTTGTTGACTGGATGGCTAGAGGGCTGTAATCTGGATCACAGTTTTATAAGAGGTATTACAAAAACTGCCATGACAACATCTGCAAACACAACGCCGCAGCCTTCTGCCCTTGCACTGCTGCCCCTATTATTATTCTTAACCCTTTTTATTGGTGCAGGCGTTTACTTTACCTTAGAAGGGGCGGACTACGCCTTCTATCAATTGCCCGCACATGTCGCCATTTTACCAGCGGTGATGGTGGCACTTGCACTCAGCCGTGAGCGGCTGAATACCGCGATTGAACAGCTTATCCGTGGCATGGGTCATGGTGATATTATCGCCATGTGTATGATTTACCTGCTGGCGGGTGCCTTCTCATCGGTGGCTGACGCCACGGGCGGTGTGCAGGCGACGGTCAATCTGGGGCTGACCTTGATCCCAGAAAGCCTGATTCTGCCGGGACTGTTTGTGATTGCGGCCTTTATCTCCACGGCAATGGGTACGTCAATGGGCACCATTGCCGCACTGGCTCCCTTTGCATTGAACATGGCGACCGCGACCGGCCAGTCACCGGCAGTGATGGCGGGGGTGCTGCTCAGCGGTGCGATGTTCGGTGACAACCTGTCGTTTATTTCCGATACCACGATCGCGGCAACACGCTCACAAGGCTGTAGCATGCGCGACAAGTTTAAAGAGAACGTCGGGATAGCCATTCCTGCCGCCATTGCTGCCATTATCTTATTTGTGTTCAACAACCAAAGTGCGCCGGTGGACGCGCCTGAAAGCATTAATTATCTCGCGGTTGTGCCGTACCTTTCTATCATCGTCTTGGCGCTCGCAGGGCTGAATGTGTTTGTGGTGCTGACTGCGGGGATTTTGCTGGCGATGGGCGTCGGGTTGATGAGCACGCCAGATTTTACCTTGATGAGCTTTAGCCAGCATGTCAAAGACGGCTTTGCCAGCATGCAAGAGATCTTCATCTTGTCTTTGATGATTGGCGGTATTGCAGAGCTGATGCGTTGCCAAGGTGGATTAAGCTTTTTAACCAACACGGTCAATAAAGTGATTGCCCGTTTCCAGAAAAACCAAGGCAACCACCACTCACGGGCCAGCGAGTTTGGAATAGCCTTGTTGGTATCATTCGCCAACGTGTGTACCGCCAACAACACGGTTGCTATCGTAGTGTCAGGGCAAGTGGCGAAGAACATTGCCAGTGAACACGAGGTGCCAGCGAAACGCAGTGCCAGCTTGCTCGATATTTTCTCGTGTGTGGTACAGGGTGTGATCCCCTATGGCGCGCAAATCCTGCTGCTGGGTGCCAGCTTTGGTCTCTCGCCACTGGTGATTGTAAGCCACTCGTACTACTGCTTCTTCCTTGCCATTTCTGCACTGGTTGCTATTGCCAGCCGACACTGGTTTCACGCCCGTCAGTAGTAATGGTCTGATAACGCGCTATTAAAATGGCTCACCTCATAAAGCCTTTGCCTAACGCAAAGGCTTTTTTCTTGGCTCTAGCGAAATCGCAAGCAAAGGATGCGCCGATTTTGCTATTGATTAGAGTTTAGGCTCTATAACTTATGACTCGATCACCAAAGTGACGGTTTTTGCCCAACTGACGGTGATCATTGCAACAAAATAATGAAATAGACCAGCGAGATAGCATGAATTCTTTTAAACTAGTCGGCGTTTTCTAATCGTCGACAGTCGTCGATGGTGGCTTATCCATCGCTAATAAGGTCTTAGATCATGAAGGAACGTCTTTCTTTGAAGGCAGCGGTCAGTGCTGCGTTAATTGCGTCATTGGCAGGGTGCGCCAATACAGACTCAGAAACACCAGAACACGGTTGGGCGCCAGATACCACTTATAAGTTAACCATTCTTCATACCAACGATCACCACGGTCGTTTCTGGCACAACCGCTACGGCGAATACGGCATGGCTGCGCGCAAAACGCTGATTGATGAGTTGCGTGCCGAAGCAAAAGCAGAAGGCAGCGAGGTGCTATTGCTCTCAGGCGGTGATATCAACACCGGTGTGCCTGAGTCTGACTTGCTACAAGCGGAACCTGATTTTAAAGGCATGACGCAAATTGGTTACGATGCGATGGCGATCGGTAACCACGAGTTTGATAACCCACTGAGCGTGCTTGAAAAGCAAATGCAATGGGCCGACTTCCCAATGCTGTCAGCCAACATCTATGATAAAGAGACAGGCGAGCGCAAATTCCAAGCTTATCAAATGTTTGAGCGCAACGGCCTTAAAGTTGCTGTGATTGGCTTAACCACGGAAGATACCGCCAAAATTGGTAACCCAGAGTATATCGGTTCATTGGAATTCCGTGATCCAAAAGCGGAAGCGAAGAAACTGATCGCAGAGTTGAAAGAAACCGAGCACCCAGACATCATCATTGCTGCTACACACATGGGCCACTATGCCGATGGTAAGAGCGGCGTGAACGCACCGGGTGATGTGGCGCTCGCGCGTTATATTGACGAAGGTGATTTGGATCTGATCATCGGTGGACACTCGCAAGAGCCGGTGTGCATGGAAGGTCCAAACATGTACAACAAAAACTTCCAGCCGGGTGATGCATGTACGCCAGACCAGCAAAACGGTGCGTGGATCATGCAAGCGCACGAGTGGGGCAAATATGTCGGTAAGGCGGAGTTTGAATTCCAAAACGGCGATTTGAATCTCGTTAGCTATGATCTGATCCCTGTGAACCTGAAGAAAAAAATCAAGGTGAACGGTGAGAAGAAACGTGTCTTCATCCAAGATGAAATCGCGAAAGATCAAGCGCTGTATGACTTCTTGAAGCCATACCAAGACAAAGGCCAAGAAAAACTCAACGTCAAAATTGCTAAGAGCAATGGCAAGCTTGAAGGTGATCGTGATGTGGTGCGTTTCCAACAAACCAACCTTGGTCGCCTGATCGCCATGTCACACATGGAGCGTGCGAAAGCAGACTTTGCGGTGATGAACTCCGGCGGCGTACGTGATTCGATTCCTGCTGGCGACATCACTTACAAAGACGTATTGAAAGTACAACCATTTGGCAACATGGTGACGTACACCGATATGAGCGGTAAAGAAGTGCTGGACTACCTGAATGTTGTCGGCACTAAGCCAGTTGATTCTGGTGCGTATGTACAGTTTGCCGGTATCTCGATGGTGGTTGAAAACGGTAAAGTTCACGATGTGAAAATCGGTGGTGAGCCATTAGATATGGACAAAACTTACCGCTTCACCGTGCCAAGCTTTAACGCAGCGGGTGGTGACGGTTATCCAAAACTGACCAACCATCCAGGTAACGTAAACACAGGTTTCGTGGATGCTGAAGTGCTGAAAGACTACCTAGAAGCGCACAGCCCAATTGATGTGAACGACTACGCACCGAAGGGCGAAATTGTTTACAAGTAAATCTGATTAAGATTGCCATGATGACAAAGCGGTACCGATGCGGTGCCGCTTTTTTTATGCAATGATAGTGTGATGTGTTTTAGCTGTAGAGAAGCATGATGACACCAGCGATTAAATTAGCTGAAAAACATGGGATTAAGTTTAACGTTCATCAATATGAACACGATCCTAACAACCAACACTTTGGCGAAGAAGCGGTGCAAGCACTTGGGCAAGATCCTGCGCGGGTATTCAAAACGCTGTTGTTTTGCATCAATGGTGACAGTAAACAACTAGCGGTCGCGGTCGTGCCGGTGAAAGGCTCGCTCAACCTGAAAGCGGCAGCCAAAGCTGCAGGCGGTAAAAAGGCGGTGATGGCGGAGCCGGCGAATGCACAACGGGTGACAGGCTATTTGGTTGGCGGGATCAGCCCTCTGGGACAAAAGAAACGCTTGCCAACGCTACTTGATGCGTCTGCACAACAGTTTGAGACGATCTGTGTCAGCGCCGGTCGTCGTGGATTAGAAATAGAACTATCGCCAGCGGATTTGTTGGCGTTGACTGCGGGAAAGTACGCGGCGATCGGCGAATAACCATAAGGATAATCCAGTATGACATTCACCATTTGGGCCTCATTGGCGCTTGTGTGTATGCTCGGTGCGATGTCGCCCGGGCCGAGTTTGGTGGTGATGGCGAAACATAGCCTCGCCAACAGTCGCTTACACGGTATTGTTGCGTCTTGGGCGCATGCGCTTGGCGTCGGTTTGTATGCGCTGATCACCATGTTGGGCTTAGCCGTGATCTTCAAACAATCGCCGTTACTCTTTACAGGGATTGCCTATACAGGGGCAGCTTACTTAGCGTGGCTTGGCGTCAAATCTTTGTTGAGCCAAGGTGGCGTGGCGTCCAAACTTGAAGCGGGTAAACCGGCAAGCTTAGGTGAGGCAGCGCGGGATGGTGCGATGATCTCGATGCTTAACCCCAAACTGGCGCTCTTTTTCATTGCCTTATTTAGTCAGTTTGTCGCCATTGGTACCGATTTTTTTAGTCGCAGTGTGATTGTTTTAACACCGCTACTGATTGATGGCTTATGGTATACCCTGATCGCGTTTCTGCTCTCCAGCGCCAGTGTGGTCGATAAGCTACGCCAACATGCCGTGTGGGTGGATAAGCTCTCAGGCGTGGTATTAATCGCGCTATCGGTGCGGGTGGTAGTGACGCTTTAAACCGCATAACGGCCGAAACATAAGTACAAAAAAAGACTGGTGGCTCACCAGTCTTTTTTCTTTGGCGCAAGACAGCGCCGTATCGTGTTGGGGCACATTCGCTAGGCGCGGCGGCTCAAATGGCGCTCGCGCGTTTCCAATTTTTTCTCTTGGCTTTTTTTCAGCATCACGTAAAGCGCTCCCGAGCCACCTTGATGGCGCAGCGCCGAGTGATAACAAAGGACATCTGAGATTTGCTGTAACCACTGGCACACATAGCTTTTCATCATGGCCGGCGGGTTACTGCGCTCTCCTTTACCATGCACAATCACCACGGTACGAATATCCATACGCTGACATTGTTTTAAAAAGCGTAAAATTTCATCGCGTGCTTTTTCCAACGACATCTTATGCAGGTCGAGCCTTGCGTGAATGTCATACTTCCCTAAACGCAGTTTACGGAACACGCCTTCTTGCACACCCGCGCGCTTATAGGCCATGACTTCGTCCGGTTTCACCATGGTGGCGTAATCCAACGACAAATACTCAGGGTCGCTGTCGGCCAGCTTTTGCGCCGCTTGCTGTCGTGCCAGCTGTGCTTCAGTTGGTTGGTGAGATGCCGGTTGGGTCTCTACTTTGTCCTGCTCAATGGGGTCAACGTCAGACATCATCTCGCGGAACAAATCAAACTCATTTTTATCACTCATCGCTCTTATGCCATGTGTGGTTTGATACGATTTGGGGACAGTATAAACGAAATTAAAAAAAGAAACCCAGAGCCACACTCTGTGACCAACCATGTGACCCTGGACTAAGCAAGAATGCTTAAAGTTAGGTAGGCAATAAAAAACAGGTTACTGAGGTTTGGACGTCATCACTTTGTAGATGAAGTAACCACCAAAAAAACTGATTAAGCCAAATGTACAGATGATGACAATCATGGATGACAAGCCGACTGCATTGCCGAAAAGGAGATCAAGCCAAAAGTCCATAGTCTGTACCCTCGTGTCCGTTAATGTAGGGTCAGAATGCCAATAGGCAGTTAGTTGAATACTGATCAGGATCAAGTCAGAGGACGAACAAATAATAAACATATGTTAACGGGGATTGGATCACAGTCTCTGCGTAACTGACGTTTCTTTCACCGCTTAAGCGTGAACAAGAAAAAATTTATCGGACAGGGCTTGAGGTTTCGGTGGGCTTGAGTATTATAGGCCACCTCAGCGCGGGGATGCACTTGGTCGCATAGCCCTTCGCTTGACAAGATAAACGTCAATTCGTAAAACTTGTCATATGTCGGTGAATAGCGCAGTTTGGTAGCGCATCTGGTTTGGGACCAGAGGGTCGGGGGTTCGAATCCCTCTTCACCGACCACTATTCAGTTAGTGGAGAGCGTATTTGGTCGGGGTCCGGGAGCCCGGTCGCACGGAAGGCCGCCCCATCGAAGCCCTCTTCACCGACCACTATTTTAAACTGAGTGATCGAAGGTTACTTAGTTGACGTAAAAAGCATTAACGGTGAATAGCGCAGTTTGGTAGCGCATCTGGTTTGGGACCAGAGGGTCGGGGGTTCGAATCCCTCTTCACCGACCAATACAAAACCTCAGCCTCTCGGCTGGGGTTTTTTCGTTTTATTGCAGGTGAGTACTTAAGGCTTAGGATAGTGCTGGAAAGCCTCAGTATGACCTGTCTCGTCAAATGCCATCACCGTATATGGCTGGTGACGATCGCCATATTCCATACCCGGCGAGCCGATCGGCATGCCAGCAACAGCGAGACCTTCATAGCCTGTATGGGTGGCAAGGAGCTTTTTCACTTCCTGTGCGGGCACATGGCCCTCAATCACGTAGCCGTTGATGCGTGCAGTGTGACATGATTGCATGTCGGCAGGCACACCCATCTCTTGTTTGACGGCCGCCATATTGTTGTGCGGTTTAACCTCCAGCTCAAAGCCGGCTTGCTCCATGTGCTCAACCCAATCGTCGCAACAGCCACAGCTGGGCGATTTATACACCACACCGCTCGCGGCCATCGCTGAGGCACTCATCAGGCCTACGGTTGCTACAAGTCGTTGTAAACGCTTCATTATCGCTCCTTGTTACTTCTCGTCTGATTTTATTTTGAAAAAACGTAGTCGATTGGCGTTGGTCACCACAGTGATCGAAGACAACGCCATTGCGCCGCCGGCAATCACGGGGCTGAGTAACATGCCAGTAAAGGGATAAAGAATACCGGCCGCTACTGGGATCCCCAGCGTGTTGTAAACAAAGGCACCAAACAGGTTTTGCTTCATATTGCGCACGGCGGCTTGAGATAAAGCAATCGCGTTGGCAAGTGCTCCAAGATGTTGGTGCATTAACGTAATTTGCGCACTTTCAATCGCAATATCACTGCCGCCGCCCATCGCGACACCCACATCCGCCTGAGCGAGAGCGGGGGCGTCGTTAATGCCATCGCCCACCATTGCCACACGCTTACCTTGCTGTTGCAGCGTTTGAATTTGCTCGGACTTACCATCCGGGAGTACACCTGCAATCACATGATCAATGCCTAACTGGCGACCGATCGCATTGGCAGTATCGGGGTGATCGCCTGATAGCATGATGACTTCGAGCCCTTGTTGTTGCAGCCGCGCGACGGCATCAATCGCATCGTCCCGAATCGGATCGCTGATCCCGATAAGCGCCAGCACTGCCTGATCATTGGCAAGATAAATCGCGGTCTCACCGCGGTGGGTCATGGCGTCAATATCCTGYTGATGGGGGCGGGTATCCAGTCCTTGAGCACGCATCCATGCGTGGTTGCCGATGTAGTAACGCTCGCCGTCAATTTTGGCTTGGATCCCCTTGCCGGATTCACTGTTAAAGTCGCTTGATTCGGGCAATGAGAGTGTCTGTGCCTTGGCATAGTCCACAATCGCCCTTGCTAAGGGGTGCTCGGAATGTTGTTCCATGGACGCCGCGATAGCCATGAGGCGATCTTGTTCGCCATGAAGGGCATGAATATGCGTCACCTCAGGCTGGCCACGTGTCAGCGTACCGGTTTTATCAAACACTAGGGTATGTAGCTTGGCGGCCGTTTGTAGTGCGTCCGCATCACGGATTAACACCCCAATTTCAGCTGCGCGTCCTACCGCGGCGGTGACCGATAGCGGTGTCGCCAGCCCAAGCGCACACGGGCAAGCAATAATTAATACCGTGGTCGCTGTCACCAGCATATAGCTCACAGATGGCTCTGGGCCGACAAGATACCAAATGGCAGCGGTAAGTAACGCGATGCACACGACCACAGGCACAAACACAGAGGAGATGCGATCCGCTAACTTGGCTAGTTCAGGCTTGCTGCTTTGGGCTTCACGCACCAAATCGATAATCCGTGCCAGCATGGTGTCGCTGCCCACGCCGGTGGCTTTAAAGGTTAAGCCACCCTGTTGGTTCACGGTTCCGGCATGTAAGGTATCGCCGGCTTGCTTATGCACCGGTACCGGTTCACCAGTTAGCATGGATTCATCGATATAGCTGCTGCCATCAATCACTTCACCATCCACAGGGACTTTGGCACCCGGTTTCACACGCAGAGTCATGCCTTTTTCCACATCACTTAATGGGCGCTCGGTTTCTTGGCCATTTTCAATCACGAGGGCTGTGGGCGGTTGCAAATCAAGCAGCTGGTCTAGCGCTTTGGAGGTATTGGCACGTGCGCGCGCTTCAATCGCATGGCCCAAGCTAATCAAACCAATGATCATTGCCGAGGCTTCAAAATACACATGACGTGCTTGTTCAGGGAATAATGCCGGTGCCACGACGACRGCGGTTGAGTACAGCCACGCCGCCCCCGTGCCGAGCGCGACCAAGGTATCCATGGTGGCGCGTTTGTGCATCAACGCTTGCCACGCATTCGCGAAGAAGTGGCGACCACCGGTTGCAAGCAATATCAGCGTTAGCACGGCAATCACGCCCCACGCCCACTGATCTTGGGTCGATTGAATGGTCATATTGCCACCCAATATCCCCCATGCCATCAGTGGTGCGCCGAGCCCTAACCCTGCAAGGGTACTGCGTTTAAAGCTTTTCAGCTCAGAGGCTTGCTGAACCTGTTGGCGTTCTCGGCGGTCATTATCATCTTCCACCTTTTCGGCGCCATAGCCTGCGTTTTCTACTGCTTGAATAATCGACGCTGCTGTCGCATTGCCTTTAACAATGGCACTACGCTCAGCAAGGTTCACGCTAACATTGGCCACGCCGTCCACACTGCTGATAGCAGTTTCAACACTTTTGACACAACTTGCGCATGTCATGCCGGATAACACAAACTGCATGCGTGAGTGGCTGGATGAAGGTTCAGTGCGCATCTGGGCTTTGGCTTGTTGCTCAACCTCGGCGGTCTCGGTTTGCGGTTGATGCGGCTCGGTTGATGAGGACGTTGCTTGGCTGGGATCGATGAGTGTGGCCCCAAAGCCCAACGCTGCGATCGTTTCAATCAGCGTCTCGGCGCTGAGCGTCGTGCGCACGGTCGCCGCGTCTTTGCTGACTTGATAGTCAAAAACGGCATCGTTTTCATCGAGCGCACGCTCCACTTTCGCCACGCAGTGACCGCAGCTTAACCCCGACAATGCCAATTCATGCTGATAACCGACTTGATAGCCAAGGTTCTCAATGGTTTGGATGATGGAGTCCAAACTCAAGCTGGTATGAATATCTGCATGGGTTTTAGTTACCGAGTGCGAAAACACGGTGGGCAGGGCATCCAATGCCGCTTCGACTTTGGCGACACAGCGTCCACAGTTCAGCCCACTTAACGCTAAGGCATGACGAAAACCGGCTTGATATCCCAGTGCCTCGATCGCGTCGACGGCCTGTTTAAGCGTCGCTTCAGGGTTACCTCCGAGCACTTCCAGCGAGATAGCTTGTGTATCCGCCTTTTCTATGCGGACGTTATCGACTGTTCCCACTGCTTGGGTCACTTTTTTCACACACCCGTTGCAGCTCAACCCGTCAAGAGGCAAGGTGTAATAAGTCATGGTGGTATCTATGGTTGTCATTTCCGCTCCTTAATGATCACAACACGGCGCACGTGTTGGGGAAACGTCGCAACATCGAGTAAACTGAACCATAAACCTTATAGCTACTGGAAGGTCAAGGAGCGAGAATGAAAATTCAGCAAGTCGCCGAAAAAACCGGCTTAACCACCAAAACCATCCGCTTTTACGAGCAGAAAGGGCTGATCACGCCGCCACACCGCGCCGACAATGGGTATCGTGATTATCGCGCGCAGCACGTGAGTGAGTTGCAAATGATCCGTCGGGCGCGATTGGTGGGGTTTACCTTGGAAGAAAGTGCGGATTTGTTAGCGTTATCGCGCGATCCTTCTTTACGCAGTGCCGATGTGAAGGCACGCGCCGAGAGTAAATTGATGGAGATCGATGAAAAAATTGCCGAGCTGGCGGCGATGAAAACCACCCTTCAAGCACTTACCCAAGCGTGTCCCGGTGATGGTGACGCGCAGTGCCCGATCATCGAAGCCCTGCGCGGGGACAGTGAGCTAGGCAGCATTGGTATTACCGAAAGTCAGTGCTGCCAAGCGTCGGCGAAATAGCTGCCAAGCGTGGGTAAAAAATTAGTACAGTAGCGAGTACAGTTGACGGCGATAACGTGAGGCAATTTCGTTGCCTTGACCCAATGCGGCCAGAATATCCATCAAGGTTTTCTTCGCCTCTCCATCGGCGTGATTCATATCGCGACGGAGAATGTTCATCAGCAGCTCAAGTGCGTCTTCGCTACGATTGATTTGGTTAAGTTGCACCGCAAGCTCATAGGCAATATCTGCATTCTCTGGGTTCTCAGCCAGTGCATCTTGCAAGTTGCGGATCTCTGGCGCGTCAGCTGCTTGATTGTGCAATTCAATTTTCGCGATCAGCCCTTTGTAGGTCGCGTCTTGATCTTGCATCAACACCGTATCGAGCACGGCTTGCGCTGCATCAAACTGCTGGGTCTCGACCAGACATTCGGCCAGCGACAGTTTAAAGTCTCCCTTCTCACCGTGGCTGCTTTCAAGGGGTTTTAGGATCACCAAGGCATCGGTGTAATTACCTTCCGCCATCAATTGACGCGCTTGGTCAAACGCTTGATCTTCTGGGCTTGGCAGGTGCTTATTCAGCATTTCGCGCACCGTCTCTTCATTTTGCGGGCCGGCAAGGCCATCCACCGGTTGACCATCTTTAAACAGAGCCAGCGTTGGCAGTGCGCGGACGCCAAACTGGGCGGCAATCAGCTGCTGCGCTTCACAGTCGATCGTGGCGAGCGTAAAGGTGCCGTGGCTATCGTGAGCCACCTGCTCGACAACCGTTTTCAGCTCAACGCTTTCGGGCATCATGTTTGCCCAAAAATACACCAGCACCGGCGTGCGTGAAGAAGACTCAAGAATTTGCTGAAAATTATGTTCGGTTAATTCAACGATATAGTTTGCGTGCATCATGGATCCCGACGAAGTGTGTTTGCAATAAGGGTGGGGGCAAATGCGTCGAAATTCAAGCAGCTGAGATACGAAAAAGCCACCCAAGGGTGGCCTATTTCGTCGGTCTGCAAGCGAGTCCATCAAAGATGACGAGTGCGGGTTACAACACGAGCACCACGCACAAAGCGACGCTCAAGCAGAGCCAGTTCAATTGATGCAAGGTCATCAGCCGGCTCCTGTTGTTTATTATTGTCGGTGTTATTGGCTTGGCAGCTTGGCTGCCAATGAAGGAAAGCGTGTCAGCAAGTGGCCGCTTCCACTCATGCAAGCTAGATTAATCGCGATCTATGACATTGATGTGACAATTGCGACATAAAACACGTTTTTTTTGCGATCATCTTCCCATTGCATTAACTGCCTTTGAGCAAGACCCGATCGAGCCAACGGCTGGGAAGGAGCCGTTTGAGGATTGCCATCCACACTGTCGGTTGCGTTACGCGATAACGCACCTTGGGACGCGGCGAGAACAGCGCATGCGTCAGTGGTGCAACGAGCGCGTCGGCGGGCAGAGTATATTTGTTGCCGCCTTCGTCTGCAGCAAGACGGTCGATTTGGCTTTGATATGCGAGCTGGTGGCGACTTTTATCGGGGTCGACCCAGTGTTTAAAGGCGCTGAGCGCATTGGCACGAAACGCGGTTTCAATTGGACCAGGTTCAATTAAGCTCACCTTAATGGGCGTATCGCTCAGCTCTAAACGCAGGGTATCGGTCCRGCCTTCGAGCGCAAACTTGCTGGCGTTATAGGCGCCGCGATATTTCAATGCCACGATGCCCAGCACCGAGCTATTTTGCACAATGCGTCCCTCGCCGTAATTGAGCAGCATCGGCAACAAGGCTTGGGTTAAATGGTGCCAACCAAACACATTGGTCTCAAACTGGGCGCGTAAGGCATCGGTGGGCAAATCCTCCAGCGCGCCCGGTTGGCCGTAGGCGCCGTTGTTAAATAGCGCAAAGAGTTTGCCACCTGTCATTTGCTCGATTGTGTCGACCGCTTGGTTGATACTGGCCGTGTCTGACACATCCAATTGGATACAGGTTAAGCCTTCTTGCTGTAAACGGCTGACATCGTCAGGCTTTCGGCAACTGGCGATCACCGTGTGCCCTTGCTCATGCAAAGCTTTGGCGCAGGCATAGCCGATGCCGGTGGAGCAGCCGGTGATTAAAATGGCGTTGTTTAATGGCGAAGCCGTTTCCATGACATCCTCACTCATGATTGTGGCACGTCAGACAAATAAGGCGCGAGCTTTTCCGCCATAAAATCGGCAATCCAAGGTTGTGCTTCCGGCATCGGGTGAATGCCATCATCACGCATCCATTCAGGCTTTTGGATCACAGTCTCCATAAAAAAGGGCAGCAAGGGGGTTTGTGTTTGCTCTGCCAGTGTAGGATAAATATCAGCAAATCCTTGTGCATAGCGCTGGCCATAATTTGGCGGAATTTGGATTTGTACTAATAAAGGCGTGGCATCGGCCGCGCGAGTTTGGGTGATCAATTGTTCAAGGTTGTCTCGTATACGGTTAAACGGCCAACCGCGTAGGCCATCGTTGCCGCCGAGCTCAATCAGCACCCATTCGGGCTGGTGGCGTTCTAATAATTGAGGCAGACGCTGCAGGCCATTGGCGGTGGTATCGCCGGAAACGCTGGCGTTGATCACCTCAACCTCGACATCATGGTCGTTGAGTGCGCGCGGCAGCTTAGCAGGCCAGGCTTGTTCAGCCGCCATTTGGTAGCCAGCGCTTAAGCTGTCACCAAGGACAAGGAGCGTTTGTGCACTGGCACTGCTCACCCACAAAAAACACAACAAAGTAAGGATGCGTAACATGGCCTCTCCTGTTATTCGAGCCGAAAAAATTGCAAAACATGTCGTGACACGCGAACAGCCGCTTACCATTCTGCAGGATGTCTCGCTACAAATCGAGGCAGGCGAGTCGATTGCATTGATGGGCGTGTCCGGCGCAGGAAAATCCACCTTAATGACTTTGCTTGCAGGATTAGATACGCCCAGTGAAGGCGAGGTCGATCTGCTCGGCCACAAGCTTTCCACCTTGGATGAAGATGCGCGCGCCGCACTGCGGGCCGAATCGGTGGGATTTGTGTTCCAAAGTTTTTTACTGGTGCCGTCACTGAACGCGCTTGAGAACGTGATGCTGCCGCTGACGATTCGCGGTGAGGAAGAAGACGAAACCCGCGCCAAGCAACTGCTGGCCTCGGTGGGCTTGCAAGGGCGCGAAAGCCATTTGCCGTCGCAACTCTCTGGCGGGGAGCAGCAACGGGTAGCCTTGGCGCGTGCGTTTATTATTCGCCCGCAAGTGCTGTTTGCCGATGAACCGACCGGCAACCTTGACCAAAAAACCGCGGCGACCATCATTGATTTATTGTTTGAACTGAACGAAAAGCATGGCACCACCTTGGTGTTGGTTACTCATGATCCGGCGCTGGCAAAGCGTTGTCAGCGTACCTTGATGATGGACAGCGGCAAGCTACAGGAGCGAGTGAATGGCGAGTAAAAACGGACTACTCAATCGCTGGGCGTGGCGCGAACTGTTACACGGGCAAATTTGGCCCGTGGCGGTGGCGTTGGCACTGATTATCACCTGTGTGTTTGCGCTATCAGCATTGGCCGATCGCATTGAAAACGTGCTCACCCAGCAAGGGCGTAACCTGATTGCCGCCGATACCGTGCTGCGTACTCGTCAGCCGCTTAACACCGAGCAAATTGAGGCGTTTAAACAAGCTGGCGCCACAGTATCTGCCCAAACCCGTTTTGGCACCATGGCATTCAGCGAGCAAAAGATGCAGCTTGTGAGCGTGAAAGCGGTGGATAGCCTTTATCCGCTGCGCGGCGATTTGGTGCTGGAGCAAAACGGCCAAGCCATTGGTGGTGACCGACGCATTCAACCCGGTGAGCTATGGCTGTCTGAGCGGGTGTTTAGCTTGCTGGATGTGAAAGCGGGCGACACCGTATCGATTGGTAATCTCGATTTAACGGTGAGCGGTACTTTGGCCGCGGAGCCGGAACTCTCTTTTAACCCCTTTAGCCAAATGCCTGCGGTGATGATGCATCGAGCCGATGTACCTGCCGCTGGTGTGGTACGCGAAGGCAGTCGGGTGCGTTATCGCTACTTTTTAACCGGTGACGAGCCCAGCCTAAGCGCGGCTAAAGCCAGCTATACGCTGCAAGATGGTGAGCGCTGGGTAGATGAAAACACCTCTGATCGCACTGGGGATATGCTGGATCGCAGCCGTCAGTATCTATCGTTAACCGTGGTGCTGGTGATTGTGATGGCCGCGGCGACGTTAACCTTAACTTGTCAGCACTATGCTAAAAGCCGCGCGGATTTGGTGGCGATGCTAAAAAGCTTAGGTGCCAGCCAACAATGGGTGCGGCGCTGGTTGGCTCGGCAGTTAACCTTATTGTTCGTCCTTGCTACCGCCGTGGGCTTGGCTGCGGGGTACACGCTTGAAGTGTTATTGCGCTTGCCGCTGACCGATGTGCTGCCCTCGCCATTGCCAAGCTATGGTTGGGTACCTTGGGTACTTGCGCCCGGCGTCGCGCTTTTGGTGGCGCTGCCTGCCTTGGGCGTGCCGCTGCTTAAACTGCTGGATGCCCCCGCGTTGGCCGCCGTGCAATCGCAGGCTGCCCGTGGGCGTCAACGTCGCGGCACTGCGGCGATCTTAATCGCGATACCGGTAGGGGCGCTTGCACTGTGGGCGTTCGACAACACCTTGCTATGGACAGTGCTGGGGGCGATGGCAGTGATGATCGTCTTGCTGGCGCTGGCAGGGTTAGGCTTGCTCCGGTTGGTGAAATCACGGGTGCGTGCTCCCTCGGTGAAATTGGCCCTTAGCCGAATTACCCGCAACAAACTGGCTAGCAGCGTGCAATTAGGGGCGCTGGCGATCTCCTTTATGCTGTTAGCTATCATCTGGCTGCTGCGCACCGATTTGCTCGCTGATTGGGGACGGATGCTGCCGCCCGATGCGCCCAATGTGTTTGCGCTGAATATTGCTCCGAGCGAGCAGCAAGGCTATGTGGGGGAACTCGATGACGCCAGCTTGATGCGCTCTGATGCTTATCCCATAGTGCGTGGCCGGCTGGTGGGCAAAAACGGTGAGCGTTACCAGATCCCAACCGATGAAGTTGAGCGCGATGAAGTGGATGAAGCACTACGTCGCGAGCTTAATTTCACTTGGCGAGACAGTTTGCCGTCGCACAATGAGGTGATTGCCGGAGAATGGCCAACCGAGAATGGCGTGTCGGTGGAGGCAGACATTGCCGAGCGCTTGGGAATTGAGATTGGCGACAGCCTGACCTTTAGCGTCACCGGCCAAGACTTTACCGCCACGGTGAACTCGATTCGTGAAGTCGAGTGGCGCAATATGCGGCCTAACTTCTACTTTATTTTCGACCGCGAGACGCTTGCCGACAAACCGGCTAACTGGCTAGTGAGCTTCAGGCTCGATGAATCGCAAACACCGCTGCTCAATCGCTTGGCACGGGAGTACCCGACCGTCACGTTGCTTGATTTGCGTACCATGAGCAGCCGTATTCAATCGATTTTGCGTCAAATTGGCTTGTCGCTCTCGGTGTTAGCGGGGCTGGCGGTGATCAGCGGCTTGCTATTGCTGCTCACCTTGCTGCGTATCAGCCTGAGCGAACGTCAGCAGGAGATAAACCTCTATCGCACCTTGGGCGCGAGCCGCACCCGTATTCAGCGCACCTTATGGAGCGAGTACGGCGTGATGGCCTTTGTATCGGGCCTGATGGCGGTGCTGGGCGCAGAAGCGGCGATGGTTGGTTTGCTGAAATGGGGCTTTGAAATGGAGGTACGCTTGCACCCTGAGCTTTGGGCGGTGTTGCCGGTGTTAGCGGTGGCTCTGGTGTTTGTCACGGTCGCCTCGATGCTGCGCAAACTGATTGATCCACAGCGGCGTTAATACGGGGCGGCGGATAAGCGTTCGCCTTTCATATGCAAAAAGCGGGTATCAATTTTTTTGATACCCGCTTTTTTGTGGAGAACGCCCGAAAAATCTAACCAGCAACATGCTTAGGCGAAAAGCGAATGGGCGATTAAAACAGTGACGCCATCGCTTCTTCTACTTTGGGGTGTTGGAACTTAAACCCTGAATCTTCAAGAGCATGGGGCAGGGCGCGCTGGCTATCGAGCAGCAAGTGCGAGGCTTCCCCCATCATGGCCTTAATCGCCACGGTAGGCACAAAGAAAAGGTGCGGGCGTTTTAAAGCACTGGCTAGCGCCTGACTAAAGCGTTTATTGGTGACCGGCTCTGGCGCGGTGCAGTTAAACGGCCCTTGCAGTACAGGCGAGTCAAGCAAATGTATGATTGCTGCGACCATATCATCAATATGGATCCACGGCATGTATTGCTGGCCTTTACCAATCGGGCCACCAAGGCCAAGTTGGTAGGGCAACATCATCCGTTTTAGTGCGCCGCCTTCAGCGCTTAACACCACACCGGTACGCAGCAGGCAGACCCGCGTATGTTGCGAGGCGCCTTTTAAGGCAATTTTTTCCCACTGATGACACACGTGCTGAGCAAAATCATCGGCATGAACCACCAAGGTTTCATCGAACGGATGGTCTTGCTGATCGCCGTAGTACCCCACTGCCGAACCGCTAATAAAGGTGTGGGGAGGCGTGCTGCTGGCATGGATTTTCTCGACCAGCTTTTCTGTTAGCCCCCAACGGCTGGTGCAAATGATCCCTTTTTGCTGCTCGCTCCAACGCTTATCGGCAATTGGCTCACCGGCAAGGTTAATCACAGCATCAAAATCATTCAGGTGGGGAAGGTCGTCAAGACGCTCTATCGCGGCGACCGAGTCCCCGAATATCTTTGTCACCTTTTCTTTGTCGCGCGAGAGCACGGTGAGTTGATGTTGAGGCTGTAGCTTGGCGACCAAGGCTTTGCCAATCAGGCCCGTGCCACCTGTGATTAAAATATTCATGCCTAGAGTCCTAAAAGGGTGACGAAATCTCTGCTGTTAACGCTAAGGGGCTTTTCCACTAAGCGCAAGTGGTTGCTTTGTATCCTGTTACGTGTGGCAGCGAAAATTGGTTTGATCGCGCAGTTTTCTGCTTTGTCACTCGCACCGCACATTGGGAGTGCTAACATAAATAGGCATATAAACACTGTGCCTTTTCAAGGTAGATGCTCGTTACGCAGGGAGTCATGTCACCCACATGCAGGCGTTGTTCAAATCACTACTTGGCAGTTTTCGCGATCTCTTACCCATCATTTTAGTGATTGGTTTCTTTCAAGTGGTAGTCCTTAACCAGCCATTGCCCAATTGGTTATCCATCACCATTGGGCTAGTGCTCGTGGTCGTTGGGCTGACCTTATTTGTGTACGGCTTAGACATGGGGCTGTTCCCGATTGGCGAATCGATGGCGCATTCGCTGGCTCACAAAGGCAGTTTAGGGTGGTTAATTGCGTTTGCCTTCCTACTTGGCTTTGGCACCACGATTGCGGAACCTGCACTCACCGCGGTGGCGGCGGAAGCAGCAGATGTCGCCGCCAATGGCGGGATGATAAATACCACAGAGGCAGCCAAAGACAGCTACGCCAATGGGCTGCGGCTAACCGTGGCGCTCTCGGTCGGCTTTGCGATTGTGCTCGGCGTGGTGCGGATTATTAAAGGTTGGCCGATCCACCGCTTAATTATCGGCGGTTACTTGCTGGTGGTGGCGATGACTATGGTGGCACCACCTAGCATTATCGGCATTGCCTATGACTCGGGTGGGGTAACCACCTCCACGATTACAGTGCCATTGGTGACCGCGCTCGGCGTGGGGCTAGCAACCGTGATTAAAGGGCGCAACCCGATGGTGGATGGCTTTGGTTTGATTGCGTTCGCCTCGCTATCACCGATGATCTTTGTAATGGCTTACGGCATGGTGGTGGCGTGATGGATGGTCTGCGCCTGTTTATCGACACCTTTTTCTCCACCGTGCGCGATGTGATCCCGATTATCGCGATCATCTTTGGCTTTCAACTCTTTGTGCTGCGAAAAGCGCTCAACAACCCCAAACGGATCTTGTTTGGTTTTTTCTATGTCATCTTGGGCTTGAGCCTATTTTTAATGGGGCTGGAGCTGGCGCTATTCCCGCTTGGGGCCTCGATGGCTGAGCAGCTCACTGCCACTGATTTTGTCGGCGCAGCACTCAAAGCCGGCGGCGAGATTAACTGGCAAGCCTATTACTGGGTGTACCTATTTGGTGCCGCAATTGGTTTTAGCACCACGGTAGCCGAACCCTCATTGATCGCGGTGGCGATCAAAGCGGCCAAGGTTTCGGGTGGGGCGATTCGAGTGAACGGCTTACGTGCCTCGGTGGCGCTTGGCGTGGCAATGGGAATTGCCTTGGGGTGCTATCGCATTGTGGTGGGCGACCCGCTCCATTACTACATCATCACCGGCTATGTGGTGGTGGTGATCCAAACCTATTTTGCCCCGCCGTTTATCGTGCCCTTGGCCTATGATTCTGGAGGGGTGACCACCTCAACCGTGACCGTGCCCTTGGTGACGGCGCTAGGGTTGGGGCTAGCCTCTACCGTGCCGGGAAGAAACCCGATGCTTGATGGTTTTGGCTTAATTGCGTTTGCCAGTTTGTTTCCGATGATCACCGTGATGGGCTATGCCCAAATCACAGCCTATTTACAGAAAAAGCACGCACAGCGTTCATCGTAAGGAGAGCCTATGCGGTTCAAATTAATCATGGCGTTTATTGAAGATGCCAAAACCGATGCGGTGCTCGATGCCGCCAGACAAGCCGGCGCTACCGGCGCGACCATTATCAACAACGCGCGTGGCGAAGGCTTGGTGAAAAAGAAAACCTTTTTAGGGCTGACGCTGGATGTGCAGCGAGACGTGGCCATCTTCCTGGTGGAAGAGCACTTATCACGCGCCATACTCGAAACCATTAATGACGTGGGCGAGTTTGATGCCACCTCCGGCAGTGGCATTGCGGTGCAAATAGATGTGGAAGATGCCGTGGGCGTGGCCCACCAAATGCGAGAATTAACCGAAGTGGTGAAGGATGAGTTATGAAACAACATAAAACGGTAAGAGATGTGATGCATGCCCATGCCGTGTGTATTGATGGGCTCACCACGGTCGAAGAAGCGATCCGCATTGCACGCGAACAAGAAGTGAAAGCGATTATCGTCAATAAACGCGATGAGCATGACGAATTCGGCATTGTATTAATGAACGACATTGCCAAAAAAGTGCTCGCCAAAAACCGCGCCCCATCACGGGTCAACGTTTATGAAATTATGACCAAACCCGCGCTTAGCGTCTCTCCCAATATGAACGTGAAGTACTGCGCCCGTTTATTTGAACGCTTCGGCATCAGCCGCGCTCCTGTTATCGAAAACGGCCAAGTCCTCGGCATGGTCAGTTATAACCTCATCGTTATCTACGGCATGCTTGCGGAAGAAGTGGAGAGCCAGCATAGGAAGGATTAGGGGAAGTGGTAAAGGTGATTTTAAGGGAGTGGGGACTAGCTCATTTATGCCCCATTTTGTGCTGGCAACTAGGAAGATATCCTTCTCAGTTGCTTTCCAGCTCTAAAAAACACTTAGTAATTGCTTATGATGATGTTTCCCAATGGCTGAGGCTTCTAGGTGTTATATTGATGAGCGCATTTAATGATACAAATCTTGATTTAAGTCATTAATATATTGGATTATAAAAAATAACGAATGATACTATAAACATAATAAATGTCTTTGAACGGTTTTAATTTCAATTTTGAAGAATTTTTTTATATAGATTAGTTAGGTGATGGATTTGGAAAAAATTGATAAAGAATGGGGATGTACCCATTCTCGTTACCACGATAGCAGCAACGTCAAAGCATGTATTGTAGCTGTTTCCGACTTAGAAAAGATCTCTGAAAAACTGACTTCAGCAGTGCTTGACTCTTCGTGGATGCTTGATCTAGATAAAGGTACCAGAAGGACTTATGAGTATACAGCTAGAGAGACTGCCAATACTTTAGTGGAGATTTTTAAAAGGTTTTCAGATGACCATCAATTAGGTGCTGAGTTTGGCGAGGTTATGGTTTCTATCAGWTCAGCTCGTTCATTATCAATTCTCTTTGATCACATAGCACTACCTATAGCCGAGATATGGAAACCTCAGCTAAAACAAAATGAAGGTTTTGATTTCCACACCGAGTGTACAGAACACCTAATAAACTTTGGTGAGGCAAAATTTTCTGGGAGCGTAAACCCTCATGGTAAAGCAATACCACAAGCAGAAGACTTTATTAATGAAGAAAAGCATTTTAGGGATCGGGTACATTTAGTCAATTTAGTGTCCCCTAAATCTATAGAGAATTTAGACGATGACAAGTTTGGTGCCATAGCTGCATTTTCTATAAATTCAAAAGATCACGATTCAATAATGGATAATGCAATAGAAAGCATTCAGGCGTCTGGACTGTTTAAGAAAGTTCAATGTGCTTACGTTATTGGAGTTGTTGTATGTTAGATATTAGAGGTATTAAGGCAGATGCTTATCCGCAAGTTAGTGTTGGAGAATTAATAGAAAAACTCCATAAAGATGGCCCAGTGGATCGTGAAGTCATACAGGCGTTAACCTATTACAAACTTTTTCATTCTGAAGTTTTTAAAATGTTTGAGTCTAAGGTTATATCAGTTCTTGGATTGTTTTATAAAGATGAGAGTCCAACGGACTTATATTCTTTTTTATTGGCAGGATTTGGAAGAGAAAACAAAAAAAGATTTGGTGAATGGCTTACTCCAGTCCAAGCGAGTGTGCGATTAGCGGTAGAAGAGAATCGATACACTTCAATATCAGCGCCAACCAGTGCAGGTAAATCTTTTTCTCTAAGGGATTATATTTTTGAGCAAGAGGAAGATAGCGTAATAGTTGTTCCATCGCGAGCACTTATTGCTGAGTATATGACGACCTTGAGGGAGCGTTTTAAAGACAATAAGCAGGTCATGATCTCTTCCTTTGTTGATTATGTTTTTACAAGCAGAAAATTGAGAAGGATTTTTGTTCTTACACCTGAACGCGCTAGAGAAATATTTTCACATAAAGATAAATTGAATATCTCGTTATTCTTTTTTGACGAGGCTCAAGTATCAGAAGAAGCTGAAAGAGGGGTTATTTTTGATGTTTTAGTTAGGCGAATTAAGGCTGCCTACCCAGAAGCAAAATTAGTATTTGCACATCCTTTTGTAGATAATCCTGACGCCCAAATGAAGAAGCATGCGTTAGACGAGAGTCTGGCATATTCTCGGTCATACAATCATAATACTGTTGGTAAAGCATTTGTATTTGGACACAGTAACAAGAAAGACTACTATTTCTCACCGTATAAAGAGCAAGGTCACCATGTAAAAAATTGCATACAGCTCAATGAAAAGTTTGAGAAAATAGCTTTCAATGGCATTAATACAGTTCTGGTTTTTGTGTCTAAAGCGTCATTATATCGAGGGGACTTTATCGATGATTTTCATAAGTATGTTGACCGATTTGGTTTAATTGAAGATGAATCTGCAATATCAATAATTCAAGAGGTTGAATTATTGATTGGAGCAAATGAGCAAGACCATCACTCTAATCTTGTTAGTTTGCTAAAAAAAGGTGTAGTTATTCATCATGGTTCTGTACCTCTTGAGGTGAGGTTCCTGATTGAAGAGTTTATCAGGCAGGGGTATGCAAAGATTTGCTTTGCTACTAGTACCTTAGCCCAAGGTATCAATATGCCATTCGATGTTGTTTGGTTGGACAATATGAGAATGCAGGGTGGAGATGAAGAAGACAAAGCACTAGCATTCAAAAATTTGATAGGACGTAGTGGACGACTTTCTAAGGGGGCAGTGTTTGATTTTGGGTATGTATATACAAAGAGCCCTGTGTTACTTTCATCGCGTTTAAATACATCATTTACTTTATCTGAAGAATCACTTCTCGAACAAGATATAGAAGGGTTGGATGATGAAAGAGAGCTTGTTTCTTCAATAATCGAAGGTACATTTGATGAGGAGGTGAATCTTCCTTTAACTAAAGTAGATAGGCTCTCGACGAAAGAAGCCCTAGAGCTAATGGAGTCCGTTTTATATTTTATGTATGAAGATGGATTTGGAGCAAAGCTGTTTGGCAAAGATAATAGAGAAAATAGGTTAATTACAAAAGGCCGTCTAAGGGCTATTTATGAAACCTCGCTAGGTAGACCTTTGCTTCCTGGAGAGAAGAACGTCTTTGATACTGCAATCGAAATATTTTTTCACTTGATCCAAGGACGAAGCTTTAAGGAAATTGTAGGAATAAGGTATAGCTATATTTCAAATAGAGGCAAAAACCAAAACTTGGATGCCAACTTCACTCAGCCTGCGAATAAGCTACCAGATAGTGGGTTATTTAATGAATATCCACTGTTTAAAAATACAAAGTCTAAGGATGTGAGTTACGATGCTGTCGTATTTGATACCTACGATTATCTGGATACGGTAATCTCGTTTTCTTTGTCAGACGTGCTTATCGGAGCTTTTAGTATTTATCATAATCATACTAAAGATACCAAGGCGTTAAAGATGGTGGAGCTATTAAAGTACGGCACTAACGATACTGTTCATACATTGTTGCTACGGTATGGATTTCCTCCGGAAGAGATTAAGGAAATATCAATGTATGTTGAGTCTATCTCTGAAGAAAATATCTTGTTTAAGCCAGATATTATTGGATCCTCGGATAATGTGAGAGAACTCGTAGAGTGGTACCTGCCATAAGGCTGCAGTCTGAATCAGCAAACAGCGCGGAGCTGTGGAGGGCAGGCCATTAATTATGCCCCTATGCTTCCTACATACCTTTACTAATCTTATGAGGGGGAGCTAGTCTGTAATTTCTAACTCACAATTGTCCATTTCCAAGCCAAAATGACATCGACTTACCCTTTTCGTGTCACTCCACTCAAAGCCCGAATTATTTAGTGCGGGCTTGCTCATTTCCCAGTATGTCCAGCTGAGTGACATTCCAAATTTGATAGCAGCACCGCAATAGCCACTATGACTTCACTGACTTCGAACCACCAAGCCTCAACTACAATCCTAACGCATTCACTATCGCGATCAGTGTCTTGAGGTTAGGGTTGCCTTTTTGGCTGAGTGTGCGGTAGAACGTTTCTCGTGAAAGACCTGTTTGCTTAGTAATATCTGCCATTCCCTTGGCGCTTGCGATCACACCCAGAGCATCGGCGATAAATACGGGATCGCCCGTTTGCACCGCTTCGTCCAAGTAAACTTGAAGTGCTTCTTGGTTATCCAAGAGCTCCGCTGGATCAAAAGTGAGAAGCTTTGCGTTTGGAGTGGTTAGCATAGGTCTAACTCTCCTTGGCACCAGATTACCGCTTGAGTGTAGCTTATCCGTGATTTGTTTTGAGTGCCCCCAATACCAAAAGCCCGCACTTTTCAGCGCGGGCTTGAGCATTTCAGTGTGGTGAGCGGACTGGCTTACCAGCCTTTTACCACTGCGCCGTCAAAAACTTCCATTGCGGCGTTGTAAACTGCGTCGGTTTGGTAGGCTTTAACAAAGTTTTTCACGTTTTCAGCGTCTACGTTGTCTTTGCGCGCCACAATCAGGTTCACGTAAGGCGATTCTTTGTCTTCAACAAACAAACCGTCTTTGCTTGGGGTTAGGCCCACGCCCGCGGCAAAGGTGTTGTTGATGATCGCAATGTCCACGTCTTCCAGTGAGCGAGGCAGTTGTGGGGTTTCTAGCTCGATGATTTCGACGTTTTTCGGGTTCTCAACGATATCTAGTTTGGTGGCGTTAATGCCAGCGCCTTCCTTAAGCTTGATAATGCCTTGCTGCTCAAGCAATACCAGCGAACGGCCAAGGYTCGATGGGTTGTTAGGTACGGCAATTTTGCCGCCTTCAGGCAAATCGGCCACGCTATCAAGTTTGTAAGAGTAGGCCGCAATTGGATACACAAAGGTGTTGCCTGCAATCGCAAACTCGTAGCCACGGTCTTTGATTTGCGCGTCGAGGTACGGTTTGTGCTGGAAGGCATTCACGTCCACAGAGCCATCGGCGAGGGCGGCGTTAGGGGACACATAGTCGGTAAAGGTGATGAGCTTCACTTCAAGGCCGAGTTTTTTGGCTTCTTGAACCGCATATTCGGCCACTTGTGCTTCTTCACCGGCCATGACGCCAACGGTGATTTTGCTGTTGTCTTGCACGGCAGCTTCTTTTTCACCACAGCCGGTAAGGGCAAGGGTTGAGGCCAGTCCAAGTGTGGCAAGCAGTGTTTTAATCGTGGTTTTCATTGTCTGTCTCCCTTTTAAAAAACGTATCCGTTTTGACGGTAGTCCCGAACCACTTGTGGCCGTGTGGCATCCCCAGTGGCTGGGACAAATGTTGTGTTTATCTGTTTGGGTGTTTAGCGGTGATTTGTGCGACGCACTAAGTAATCTCCGCATGATTGAATCGCTTGTACCAGCACGACCAGCATCACAACCGTGATCAGCATGACGGTGGTATCAAAGCGCTGATAACCGTAGCGAATGCCCACATCCCCGAGTCCGCCACCGCCGACAGCCCCCGCCATGGCGGAATAGCTCACCAAGGTGACTAAGGTGATGGTGGCACCATTGATGATCCCCGGCAGCGCTTCGGGTAGCAGCACTTTGTAAATAATTTGCGTTGGGGTTGCGCCCATCGCTTTTGCGGCTTCTTCCAACCCTGCGGGCAGCTCTAAAAGCGCGCCTTCCACCAAACGCGCAATAAATGGAATCGCGCCGACCGTGAGCGGCACAATGGCTGCCGCGGTGCCGATGGAGGTGCCCACCACAAAGCGAGTGAATGGGATGATAGCCACCAACAAAATAATAAACGGAATGGAACGGCCGATGTTCACGACGGCGCCCAAAATTTGATTGACCCGTGGCTGTGCTTTCAGTCCGCCTTTTTTAGTGATGTGCAACAGCACGCCAAGTGGGATCCCGAATGCAAAGCCAAGCAGTCCGGAGACTAACACCATGTAAATGGTTTGGCCGGTGGCATCGGCCAGCAGTTCAATCAGTGCTTGGTTTTGTCCAATCCATTGGGTTAACGCATCAATCGACATAGCCAAGTACCTCCGTGGCGACATGGTGTTTGTTTAGGTAGTGAATCGCATCATCAACAGCACTCTTCGGGCCCATAATCTCCGCCAAGAGTAGACCAAATTTCACGCCGCCGGCGTAATCAATGTCAGAACTTAAGATGCTGATATCAATATTAAATAAGCGCGACATCTGGCTGATCAGTGGCTCGTCGACGGTGGCGCCTGTAAATTCTAGACGCACCAGCGGATAGCTGCCTTTAAAGTAGTCTTTTTGTAAGCGTTGGGCGTAATCGTGTGGCACCGACAAATCCAAGGTGGAGCGAATAAAGTTTTTCGCTAACTCGGATTTAGGATGAGCAAAAATATCGCCTACGGGGCCAGACTCAACCAGTTCGCCATCACCAATAATCGCCACGTCGTGACAAATGCGCTTCACCACATCCATTTCGTGGGTGATCAGCAAAATGGTGAGGTTGAGCTTTTCATTAATGGTTTGTAGCAGTGACAAAATCGATTGGGTTGTAGCTGGATCCAGTGCGCTGGTGGCTTCATCACAGAGCAATACATTTGGGCTTGGTGCCAGGGCGCGAGCGATAGCGACACGCTGCTTTTGTCCACCACTGAGGCTGGCAGGATACACATCACGCTTATCGGCCAAGCCGACCAAATCGAGCAACTCGTTGACGCGCGTTTCAATCTCATCGCGGCGCGTACCACTGAGCTCCAGCGGCAGGGCTATATTGTCGAACACGGTGCGTGACGACAGCAGGTTAAAGTGTTGGAAGATCATGCCGATTTTACGGCGCGCTTGGGTTAACTCACGGTTGGGTAACGCAGTAAGGTTGACGCCGCCCACGGTCACTGAGCCGCTGGTTGGGCGCTCAAGCAGGTTAACCATCCGGATCAGCGTGCTTTTGCCCGCGCCAGAGGCGCCAATCACACCAAACACTTTTCCTTTCGGAATAAATAAATTGATGTCTTTAAGGGCATGAACTCGGCGCTCCCCGAGTTCGAATACCTTGTTGAGTTGTTTTATCTCAATCATCACATGTCCTTAGCGATAAATCTTATGACATCTCGCAGCTGTCCAGCGCCTTGCACCTTGGCTGTCGGGTCTCTCTGGTTATTGATGCTATGGGTTCGTTAAAAACAAGTCAATGGATATTTTTACTTCTAGACGTCCAAATGGCAATAAGTCTAACCGTCCGGTTATAAAGTGAGCGAAGGGCTTGATCTCTGCAGGGAAAGCGCGTTAACTGATAGTCTCCGTACCTAACTGTTAAGACTGTTGTTTTTATGTCTCCCCTGTTGATTGATACCACCATGCTGACGCTGTTTATTCCCACCTTCTTTTTTGTGTCGGTTACGCCCGGCATGTGCATGACGTTATCGATGACCCTTGGCATGACAATTGGCGTTAAGCGTAGCTTACATATGATGTGGGGCGAGCTTATCGGCGTGGGGCTGGTCGCGATAGCCTCTGTCATTGGTGTGGCGACGGTGATGCTGAACTATCCCGGCGTATTTCAGGTGTTTAAATATGTCGGTGGTGTGTACTTGGCGTATTTAGGCGTACAAATGTGGCGCTCTCGCGGCAAGATGGCGATCCCAAATGAGGATGACGATAGCCCCAATGAAGCCTCGGCATTGTCGTTGGCCGCGCAAGGCTTTGTGACCGCCATTGCCAACCCGAAAGGTTGGGCGTTTATGATCTCGCTGTTGCCGCCGTTTATTAACCCTGCAATGTCACTACCCAGTCAGTTGAGCGTGCTGGTGTTGATCATTCTTTGCACGGAATTCAGTTGTCTTATGCTGTATGCCAGCGGTGGGCGTACCTTGCGTCAGTTTTTGCAGCAAAAGGGCAATGTACAATTGCTGAACCGAATCGCCGGCACCCTGATGATCGGGGTCGGATTTTGGTTGGCGTTGGGGTGAATTAACTTTTAATAATTCTGCAAATAATTAGAATAACCACTTAAATTCATAGACTTGGTCGATTATTGTGCAATTTAGTGGGGCTGAGACGCAGCTTGTTTATGATTTTCTCGATCTGTCCGAGGAAGAACAGGAGGTATGGTTAAGTCGGTTGAAAGTCACGTCTCCCTCTCAATACGCACAACTCTTGCCATTCTATCATTGCGATACACAGCCATTGCTGAGCCAAATTTGGTCAGATGGGGCTCAATCTTTCATCGCATCACAGCTGTTTGAACCGAATACCACGTTGGATAAATATCGTCTCGGTGAGGAGATTGGCCGCGGTGGAATGGGGGTTGTGTATCGCGCTTATCGCGATGATAGTACGTTTGAACAAGAACTTGCAATAAAGTGTATCCACCCTTCTTTGTACCCTATTATCGGTAGAAATTCTCTGTTCAAAGAAGCACAGATGTTGGCGCGTTTAAGTCACCCCTGTATCGCAAAGGTGTTTGATGGCGGGATCAGTGACGGGTGTGTTTATATTGTCATGGAGTATGTGGATGGATGCACGCTTGGAAAGCAGATAGCAACGCAGCCAACGTCGCACAAGGCACGACTATCCTTGTTTGTGTCGATTTGCTCAGCGATTGAGCATGCGCATCGCCACCAAATGATTCATGGTGATATTAAGCCGGATAATATCCTGATTGATAGAGACGGACAGGCCAAAATTATCGACTTTAACCTCACACAAAAACTTGAATGCTATCCAAGCCCTGATAGTGATGATGGTGTGTTGGCCTACAGTGAGCGTTATGCAAGCCCTGAACAAAAACGTGGCGAATACCTTACCCAACAAACAGATGTATACGCATTAGGCAAATTGTTAGCATTTCTGCTGACTGCGGACGGTAAAAAGCCCAATCAAGAGTTGGCATTGGTAATTACTAAAGCGACAGAAGAAGAGGCAGATAATCGCTACGTGACTGTCAACCAGCTTCGTAATGACGTTATTCATGTGATGAATAAAAAGCCGATTTCTGTTAAGCAAGATAATTGGCTCTATCGATTACGCTGTTTAGTACGACGACGGCCTATCCCTCTATTTTTATCGATCGTGTTGGTCGTGTCTGCGTTTGTGTTTAGCCTAGTGTTAGTGAATAAAAATCAGCAGCTTTATTCTGAAAAACAGGCATCTGAAGAGCTGGTTATGCATCTGATACAGCTGATGTTTCATGGTAAAGAAACGTACGACCACCCGATTAGTTTTGAGGTGATGTTAGATCTTTCTCGTCGTCAAATTCTTGCAAATCCCCATGTCTCTGATGATGTTAAACAAAAATTAATTGTCGCTATGATGGTCCCTCATCCGAGTACTTCAAAAAATGAAAAATAAAATTACACTGTTTTTACTATCCTACATGAGTGTGATACTGCCAGCGCAAAGTGAACCGCAATTAAGTGGCTACTTTATTGATGCTCCTGTTACAGGTTTATATTACGAAACATCCTCGGGGCATCAAGGCTTTACGGATAAAGGTCGATTTGAATATGATGAGGGTGACGCTGTTAAATTTTATTTAGGTCAAGATAACCGAGGAGCTTTAATTAGTGCAATTTCAGGTCAAGAAATTGTGACTCCTAATAATATTTCCACTCAGCCAAGTCGAAGTATTAATCTTACTCGCTTACTGATGTCACTGGATAGTACACCAAATAACCGTAATAACATCACGATTGACGACAGTGTGAGGAGTAATACTGAGTTAATAAACACACTAAACAATCTCGACTTGAGCTATTTAGATAGTCACCTAGATGAGTTTCAACTTGCATTTGTATCCATCGAAGAAGCTGCTCGTCACCTTAAAAAAAGCCACGAGTATATTAAGGATAGATTTGCTTCAGAGCATAAAGTGCTTGATGCAAAAGATACAGTATTCATCTATGAAACCGTCAAGAAAAGAGACTATAAAGGGAGTATCTGTGCCATTAATCTTGACCAACTAAGGAACCCTTATTACCACGCTCCGATAGGGAAAACGACTTTTGAGATAAAAGATGATACGATCATAGAATATCCTTCAATAGGCGATAGATTCGAAGGATGCCAGCTTGTTCCCAATAACGTTCAGAAGGTAGTGGTCAGCCCACTCAATGAATTTGGTGGCGAACGAGGCCTAGTAAGTTGTGCCAAGCAGGGCTGTCGACAATATCAATTGAATGGCTTTTACATTGACGATCGACAAGATGGTAGCGATTGGAAATATCGTTCTATTGCCATAAATTACGATGAGAAAACGCATCTTTTAATGGAGAAATCTCAGGGGTTAGGTAAAAAAAAGCACGTTGATCACAACAATGTTGCTGCAGGCGTGTCTTTTATTTATCCGAAGAATAAAGAGAGTTTTATTGATTATTCTGGAGTATGGATAAAGAAAACATTTAATGGCAGAGAAACCTCATCTCAATGCGTGTTGATGAAAGGTGATCGTATCCTAGAAGGACCTAAAGAAACAGATCATTGTCCGATCACAGAATCGAGCTATCAGTTAATGGATAAGTTTTTGTATCGAGATGCTTGGTGGCTGAGTGAAACGGGTAAGACCACTTTGTCTGCACTCAATGTTACTGTGAGTTGGTTTGATATAGATAAGGGCGATCAATACACTAGTTGGGAGTACTTGCCAGTTAATGAAAGTTGGTTAGGCGGGACTATCTATCAATACAATCAAATAAAAATATTAGATAAACATGGTTTGCCCAGTTTAAAAACCATTAACACAAGTATGTATACAAAATATGATTAATAAAAACGCAGACTTCACACAGCTTCTTTTACAATGGAAGCAAGGTGATCGACAATCTGAATCGGAACTGTACCATCTGGCTTATTCTAGGTTAAAGCAATTAGCGGCACGTGAAAGCAAAAGAAGTAGCGAAAACTTTGGTGTTGAAAATACGATTATTAGTGATGCTATTCACAGTGATACTATGCTTGTTAATGAAGCTTATATCAAAATGACGCAAGCGGATTTAGCAGACGTGAATAATAGAAAATCATTCTATCTCATGGCTGCAAAAATTATCCGTCAGGTATTGATTGAACAAGCAAGAAAATTACATGCTAGTAAGAGAAAATCGACCAGAATTTTCGTAGATAAAAATCAGTTGAGTGGATTAGATAGAATGCTAGTTTTTGATATGGAGCTCGAGAAGTTTGGGCATCGCTATCCTAGGCAAGCTGATGTTTTAAAAATGAAGTATCTGGTTGGAATGAAAGTGGATGAAATTAGCCAGACGTTGAGTTGCAGCAAAAGCTTGATCGAAAAGGATCTTAAATTCTCGAAAGGATGGTTTGCATCGAGGATGCGTGCTCAATGAAGCGGAAGCTATTTGTTCCCGATGACAGTGTTGAGGATGAAGTGGCATTGTTGGCGACACAAGCGTCGTCACGAGAAGTGGCTGGTTATCAGAAGCCCAATAACAGCAAACCAACCATCGATCCTCATGTTTTTTCTCAAATATCCGCGGAGGTTGCAACGTGGCGTTTGGAACAAGACGTTGCCATGTATCATCGGGTTTCGTTCCAAAATTTATTTATTGATGCTGAAGATGATTTCTTAAGTTATCAAGTCGGCATTGAGGGAGCAAAAACACAGTCGATTTCTGCCCGATTATCATCAAGCCAGATTGTAGTGAGCGGCACGCCGCATGATCATCTTGAGCGTTTAACTTTAGTAATCAGGGCGAGAGATAATCACCATGGCAGTGGCGAAGAGAGTTGGGTTGTTGCTCGTTTTCCTATGCCGGGCATTGAGGACAAACCTGATAAGGCAGAGATGCTCGTTGATCAACCCTTGTATCGTTTAACAACAACACGAATTCGTGATGAAAATGGTGTCGCTTATGATATTTTGCAATGCGAGGTTTTCTTACTTCGTGATGATGAGGTTTGGTATGCCATAAGCCAAGATCGTTTAAAATGTCCAGACATATCAAATATTGCGCAGCGGGGAACTTATCGAGTCGAAGGTGATACTGTTTTAATCCAATTGTCGCGTGAAGCCTTCGAGATCACTTGGCTACTACGCTTTGATTATGATGCTTATTATGGGCCAAGTGCACACCACTACTTGGTCACGCAACGACGTGGTGGGCAATACCAAACCGATACACTTTTTGATAACAAACGTGCGGCAGAAGCTCGGTTGAATATGCATACTGGGCATCATATCTATGAAGGCCGTTATTTTGACCACTTGTTAATGGATCCTGAGGGTAACTATTACTTGGTGGGCATGATGAATTACATGTATAACGTCCGTATTGATGATCCAAGTTATTATCAGCCTGCAGACTCCGATCTGAATATTGCCCATCCTGTTCATAGTATGACGTGCGCTGACATTGAGCGCTGGTATGGCTACTCAGTGTTGATTGGTCCATCACAATACAACACGCTCATCAGCACAAGTGGTGATCCCATGGGAAATTATCCTCCCCAATGTGGTACGTACCAACAAACGCCGACGAGAGTGGCGCTCTACCTAGACTTTTCTTTTGATCCGAGTGATATACCGATTCATGGGCGTGTTTACTCTTATCTGTTTCATCCTAAGCCTGAATATAAGGATCGCTTAGAGACGTTTAAGATCAATCTTCTCTATGCTGAACCACAGGAATAGTATGATATATAGACAGATTTTATCTATCTTGGCCTGATTTTCATTCGAACAGCACCTTTAACACAAAAAAGACTAAAAAAAATTACGGTTTTTGTATAGCTTTGCGTGCCTTGTGCTAGCAAGGTGCTAGCAACAGAATGAACGAAAATGCGTACATCGCTTGATAGTGCGCGTATTTTTTGCAGTTTATTTCAGGGACAAAGATGAATAAAAAAACACTTCTTGCGGCATCCGTTGCGATTGCATTAACTGGCTGTAATGGCTCTGGTTCTTCTGAGCAATCGACGCCATCGAAAGATATGGTAACCATTACGGCAATCGATGGTTATTTGAGCAACGCTGTCGTTTTTATCGACCAAAATAACGACGGTAACTGGAATAAATCTGAGCCCGTGATTGCACAAACGAATAGTGATGGTAAGGCTCAGGTTGAACGTGAAAAGATTAAAGACAAAGGACTTATCGGGATACAGATTATCGCTGAAGGCAGTCCTAAACTGAATTGGCTCGAAGAGTTAGGGTTGGATCCTCAAGCGACGATTGACCAAGATTTGAAAGGACAAACACTCAATAGAGAAGTCGCGTTAATGACGCCGATTTCTACTCTTAAGAACAAAAATGTTGTTATTTCACCATTGTCTGATTTGGTTGCAAGTAGAGTGCGCCAAGGTGAAAGTGAAGACGTTGCAATTGAAGCGGTGCAATCGGCATTAGGCGTTGAAGACTCTACAGAAATCTTTGATGACTATGTGGGCAAAAATAAAAAGCTGCATAAAGTTGCTCAGGTACTGACAGTTTCAAAGGCTGACAGTAGAGCTAAGTACGATGAAATGGTTTTAAAAATCGCTAACCAGGCGGTTCAACATGTTGAGACCTTGACTGACGAGCAGTTGGAGGACGCGACGTATAAGCCAGTGATTACGCGTGATGATAACAACGACAGCTTTACGGTCACTGAAAACCACACAGTAAAAGTAAACGCCGATGCCTTAGCTAAACTACAGGCAAAGCTGAGTGACAAAACGAAATCATTAATGGATACCGACAGTTTTCCAGTCATTGATTTAGATATTTCGGATCTATTCAGTGATAAAGACACCACAGCACCAGTTGCGTGGTCGGTAGACTCATTGTCGCCAGATATGGGGATTCAGATCTCTTATCGCGAGAATATACTTAAGCTTTCGAGTAATGGTGAAGCGCTAAAAGCGGGTCCTGTTGTTCTAACCCTTTTGGCCGACGATTTTAACAGTGATAATAAAAAAGTTGGTAAACAAGCAGTGACACTTCAGTTCACAGTTGGCACATCAAACAAAGCGCCAGTTGTGGATACTCAAGAAAAAACCGAATTGCAGGATATCCTTGATAATTGGTATATCCAGCAAGGTGACGTTTTTGAGCAATCGTTCAGTGTTGCAGCTATGTTCAAGGACGCCGATGGAGCGATCCAGTCTTATCACATCGATCAGTTTAATCTCGAGGGTCTCGTTGCCTCCGTGGATAAACAAGGTCTCGTACGTATTACGGGTGTCCCGAAACATGCGCGTCAGTCGGGGACAAAACTCGTTATCTCTGCGAAAGATAATAAAGGGGCGATGACGTCAACCGTGTTCTCCCTTCCTGACGTTAAAGAGGGCTATCAGCCTCCAGTGACTGAACCAGAAAATGGCTTTACCCAAGCGTTATTTGACGATAATCGCGTTTGGAAGATGGGTAGTTTGGCAGATTCCGATGGTGAAATTGGTTATGCCATGTTCTTACAAAATGGTGGAGATTATCAGTTTTGCTGGGGCGGCAATGACGAGGTGCCCGACGCCTACAAGACAAACATTAGTCGTAAGACCGATTGGTCATTAACGAATCCACAATCTGTTCAACAGATGTTGGTCTCTCTTGATCATGTAACAGGCTATGTTGAGTATGAACATAAACGTTGCGGTAGTGTGACGCTGAACGAAGGGAAATTACAATTTACCTTAGATGGGGCAGGTGAATCGGTAGTGATGGAGCGTCTCTATCACCATGTAGACGCTGAGGGTCAAGAGCAATTGATTATGAAAGCGTTTAATGATGAGTTGTTCTGGCTAGACTCGTCAGATACTCCTTTTTATCAATCAGCTCAGGTTGACTCATTTGTTTACCCTGGTGTTGAAGAATATCGATTGATGGTTGAGCAAACCGGTGTCACCCAAAGTTTCGATGGGGAAGATCCGATTTTGCAATACTCGATATTAATGAATCGCTTCAAAAGCAATGGTTACTACGAATCTCAATCCATCGACTATAAAACACAGTCAAAAGATGACTTTTTTACCGGTGGTCAATGGCGTGTTATTCAAGATGAATTCGGCAATGAGTTGCTTATTCAACAGGAATCGAGTGAGGATCAGAAAAAACGTCATCGCTACATTAACCGCAAAATAGGCGATGTTTTAGTGGGGATTTCGTGGTCTCAAGATAACGGTGGAACGTCGTTGCCAAACTACAGCCTTTCTAGTGATAACAAGCAGGTGATGCTAGATATCATGGACAACCTCCCGTTAATTCAAGAGTAATTGAATACAAGGTGTTGTGAAGAGCCCTCGTTGAGCGAGGGCTTTGTTGATCACAAATAGTACTGTAAAACGATAACCATTTGCATTATCATCCCCGTCGCTTTTTATTGACGGGGAATGTTCAATGCAGTTAAAGCCAATCGCCTCTTTTATTCTTACCTTTTTTGCTTTTCCTTCTCTCGCGCTTGCCGCATCGGCAGAGGATGTGTCTGAAAACGATGCGCCGATCGATACCGTGGTGGTCAATGCCGATCGCTTTTCCGATGCGCTGATGATGCGCGAGGATTTGGATAAGGTTCGCGGGATCAGTAACGCAGATGTCTTTTCGGGCAACACCAGTATTCAGCTCAATAACATGCACAACGAAGCCGGTGCGATTGATCCCGGTATTCGTGGTTTGCAGGGGCATGGGCGGGTTGCGATGCTGATTGATGGCAGTTTGCAGTCGACGCATACCTCGCGTGGTTATCAGGGAGTGAGTGATCGTACCTATATTGATACCGACTTATTGTCGTCGCTGTCGGTAGACAAAGGGGCCACAATTGGGCGGTCGCCTTATGCCAGCGGCGCGATTGGTGGCACCATTACCGCTACCACACTCAATGCGACAGACATTGTTCGCGATGGCGAGGGCTTTGGTGCGGTGGTGAAGTTACGTGCCCACAATAACGCCCGTTCGCCGCGAGTGAGTGACGATGCCCAAGAGCAAATGCGTTATCGCTTGGCCGACCGCAATGATCATCAAGGATTTGATAACGGGTCCGCAATGGTAGGGCTGGGTTATCAGAGTGATGGGCTTGGTGGTGTGCTGGCATTTAGCCATCGCAAAAAAGGCAACCACTTTGCCGGCAAAAAGGGTATTGAACGCTACGAAGAGCCAGTGATTGGCGCGGGCCAAGAGGTGGGTAATACCAGCTTTGAGAGTGATTCTTGGCTCGCCAAACTGGACAAAGAATTCGGCAATGGTCATCAGGCAGATATTAGCTATCGTCATCACCGCCAAGAGGCGGGCGAGGTACTGATGGCCTATTGGTATACCTACGAGAAAGATGGCGACACCTTGATGCCACAGTGGGGACTAGGAACCGCGGATGTGGATGCTTATAGCGCGAATTATCGCTACACCTCGCCGTCGCAAAGCTGGCTGAATCTGCATGCGAATGCGTGGCACACGTCTGCCAAACTGAACCAATACAACGGGCTCTGGGCGAAAGGGAGTAATGCAGAGCAATATCTGCATGAGTATCAAAACGACCGTCATGGCGCGAGTATTGTCAACCGCAGTGAATGGTCGAGTGTGCCGGTGAGTGTGGATTATGGTGTGTCTTACACCAAAGAAACCCTTGAACCGCGTGGTGACACCGACAAGTTTTATACCAGCGAGCCGACCTCTCGCCACGGAAAACGCTCAGAGTGGAGTGTGTTTGCCAATAGTGAAATCGATCTCACGCCGGTGACCGCAAAGCTTGGCGTGAACTGGCATGAGGCGCAATCACTGGATAAGCAAACCCAGCAATCTTTGCACTATCGCGGTGAATGGGACTTATTGGGTGAGCTGCATTATGACATCAACGCTTCGGCGTCTGTGTTTGCCAAACTCTCTCGCACGGCGCGGTTACCGAGCTTGTATGAAGTCACCATTTCTAACGAGGTGTTTAGCTACAACCCGTATAACCCGCTCGATCCTGAAGTGTCGTTTAACCAAGAGTACGGTGTGAGCTTAGACGGCCGAGCTTGGTTGCAGGAACTGGGGCTTGTGCAAACACGTCGCGCTGCCATGACGGTGTCTTACTTTAATAACCATGTCAGTGACTTTATTTCTGGAGGTGTGCTCGATCGCACGCCGGGGATGCCGTCTTGGCGCAGTAATTTTACCTTCACCAATTATGATGATCTGTCGCTGTCTGGCATTGAGCTGCAGGCACATTACGCGTACCAAGGCTTTTACAGCCACTTCTCTGCCACGTTTTACGACAGGGTGCAGGTGTGTTCGCAAGATCAGGCTGAACGTTCAGGCATGGACCGCTGTAATGGCTTAGGCTTTGCGTGGGGCACCACACCGACTCGCATTCCACCTGAGCGTAAATGGCACTTAAATATTGGCCATAAATGGTTGGATGATCGGCTTGATATTGGTACCACAGTGCGTTACCACAGCGGCAAGTCGAACCCTGCCGATTGGCTAACAGGCACCGGCGCCGCAAGCCCTGTGGTGGCAATCCCATCAGAATACTTGGTGGATATTTATAGCCACTACGACATCACGCCGGATGCCAGTGTCTTTATTACGGTCAATAATCTAACGGACCGTTACACCATTCAACCTGGCTCGGTGGTGAGCATGCCGGACCCGGGCCGCACCATTACCATCGGCACCCAGTGGTCGTTCTAACGGTGATGTGTTAGCGCTGACTTGGCGTTGAGCAGGATGAACAGGCCTTTGCGGATCCCGTAACAGGCCTGTTTTTTATTATGCTCGTGTTCATTGTGGCGCTGAGGGTGCAGCCATGCCGTGATGGCGAGCCACCAAGGCGCAGAATAGATCATGTGCAGTCGATAAAATCGCATCCGGAAAGTCATAGTCCGGGTTGTGCAGCTGTGGGTGATGCTCTCCGCTGCCAATCCCAAACAACGCGCCGGGCCAACGGGCGAGAAATTCGGCCACATCTTCTGACCACCGCATCGGCTCGGTAAGTGTTTGAACTGACAAACCAAGTGTTTGGGCGGCGTCAACCACATGGGCGTAATGATCCGGATGGTTGTAGGCGGCGACAAAAGGCTCGTGCCATGCAATGGATACCTCTAGCCCCGCGTGCTGCGCGATTGCGTTAATCGTGGCAGTCAGGCTGGCTTTCATCGCGTGGAAAGTAGCGTCGCCATCACGGTGGCATCACCGGGCGAAACGCCAAAGGCGGGTTCACCCAACTGCGCGTGTACTAAGGTGACCAGACTAAAGGCTGGGTGATGTTGTTCCGGCAGTTGCATTAAGGCGGTTATAACCTCTGTCATGGCACTGGCTGGACTGATACCGCGTTCTGGATAAGCGGCATGGGAGGTTTTGCCACGAAGGTGTATCGCGACGCCGGTTGACGCGCAGGCAAAGGTGCCTGAACGCACTACGATGTGATGTTGAGCAAAGCCCGGCAGATTATGAAAGGCATAGACATGATCGATCTCTTGCGTCGCTAAGCAGGGATCAGCACACATGCGTGCCGCCCCTTCACCGGTTTCTTCGGCGGGTTGAAAAATAAGAAGCACCTTGCCTCGCTGTGGCGGTTGTTGCGCGAGGGTGTTCGCCACCATTAACAAAGCGGTGGCATGGCCATCGTGGCCGCATGCGTGCATGACGCCTTCATGGTTTGAGGCATGAGCACATTGGGTGCGTTCATGGATGGGAAGCGCATCAAAATCGGCACGCAGTAAGGTGGTGGGGCCGGCTGCCTTGCCGGCAATCTCAACCACAATGCCATGTCCACCAATCTCGGTGTGTGGCGTAAATCCGAAGGCGCGCAATTGGGCGGCAAGGGTGCGCGCACTTTGCGCTTCTTGGTTGGACAGTTCAGGGTATTGGTGCAGGGTACGGCGCAGGCTCACGGGATCAAATAGAGTGGCCATCATCGACTCCAAAACAAGGATGGACCCTTATGCTAGATCGGGTGAGGGCATCGCGTTGTGAACCCAAACGCAAAAAAGCCAGCAACGAGTGCTGGCTTTTGAATCAAAGACGAGGCGAGGCTTACGCTTGGCCGTTGTCTTCTGCTTGTTTCGCTTGGATAGCGGTCAGTGCAACAGTGTAAACAATGTCGTCTACCAAGGCGCCGCGAGACAGGTCGTTGACTGGCTTACGCATGCCTTGCAGCATTGGACCAATTGAAACCAGCTCAGCAGAACGCTGTACCGCTTTGTACGTGGTGTTACCAGTGTTCAAGTCTGGGAAGACGAACACAGTGGCTTTACCCGCAACTGGAGAGTCAGGCGCTTTTGATTTTGCGACATTTTCCATGATCGCAGCATCGTACTGAAGCGGGCCATCAATCACCAGATCAGGGCGCTTCTCTTTCGCGATACGGGTGGCTTCGCGAACTTTGTCCACGTCAGCCCCTTTACCTGAACTACCGGTCGAGTAGGAGATCATCGCCACGCGAGGCTCAATACCGAATGCCGCGGCAGACTCTGCAGATTGAATGGCAATTTCAGCCAGTTGTTCTGCATTTGGATCCGGGTTGATCGCACAGTCACCGTAGACCAGCACTTGCTCAGGTAGCAGCATAAAGAACACTGACGATACCAATGAGGCGTTCGGTGCGGTTTTGATGATTTGCAGCGGTGGACGGATGGTGTTGGCGGTGGTGTGAACCGCGCCAGAAACCAGTCCTTGAACTTCGTTGGCTTCAAGCATCATGGTACCCAGTACCACGGTATCTTTGAGGTGTTCTTGTGCGATCACCTCTGTCATACCCTTGCTCTTACGCAACTCAACCAAGCGAGCAACGTATTTGTCACGGACTTTGGCCGGATCGATAATTTCAACGCCAGCGCCCAGTGTCACGCCTTGCTGCTCAGCAACACGTTTGATTTCTTCTGGGTTACCCAGCAGCACACACTCAGCAATTTTACGCTCAGCACAAATCGCCGCTGCTTTAATGGTACGAGGCTCATCGCCTTCAGGCAGTACGATACGCTTCGCCGCTTGGCGAGCCAATTCGGTCAGCTGATAACGGAAAGCCGGTGGGCTTAGGCGACGCTCACGGTTAGAGCCTTCAGACAGAGACTCAATCCAGTTGCCGTCAATGTGGCTCGCTACATAGTCGTTCACAAACTCAACACGCTCTTTGTCGTCAGCCGGTACTTCAAGGCTGAAGCTTTGCAGGTTGAGAGAGGTTTGCCATGTGTTGCCCGCAGTGGTGAATACTGGCAGGCCAGTTTCGAAAGCACGGTCACACAATGCTTTGAGCTGATCAGGGATAGCATAGCCACCGGTCAGCAACAGGGCACCAATTTCCACGCCGTTCATCGCAGCCAAGCAGGCAGCCACAATCACGTCAGGACGGTCAGCAGAGGTGACCAGTAATGAACCTGGGCGGAAGTGTTCAACCATGTTTGGAATTGAACGCGCACAGAAGGTGATGCTCTTGATACGACGGGTTTGAATTTCACCTTCGTTGATGATGGTGGCATTCAAGTGTTTCGCCATATCGCTAGCACGAGTGGCAATCAGGTCGATTTTCCACGGCACGCAACCTAGCACACGAATTGGGCTAGAGTTGAAGATTTGCATGACTTCAACGTTGGTTGGACGTGCAGCATCCGCATCATCAAAGATTTCGGATAGGTCTGGACGGGTACGGCCAGCATCGTCAACAGGGGCGTTAAGCTTGTTGATGATCACACCAGAGATGTTGCCGTTTTTGCTGCCGCCAAAGTTGGTGCAAGCAAATTCAATGCGCTCTTTCAGCTGGGCCGGGTTGTCTGTACCTGGGGTGGTGACAAACACGATTTCCGCGTCCAGCGTTTTGGCGATCTCGTAGTTGATTTGGTTAGCGAATGGGTGGTTACGCGTGGTGACCAAGCCTTCAACCAATGCTACTTCCGCGTCTTTTGTCGCACGAGTAAAGCGAGCCAGCACTTCTTCCAACAGGACATCTTCCTGATCAGAGCGCAGCAGGTTTTCTGCTTCGTGCATCGACATGGACTCGGCTACCTTCATGTCACTGTTAGCGTGAATGATTTCGGTAGTGAGGTCAGTCACATCAGTGTCGCTGCCGTGATGTGGCTGGGCAATAGGTTTAAAAAACGAGACGCGAACGCCCTTACGCTCCATCGCTCGCATTACGCCGAGGCTGACGCTTGTCAGACCGACACCCGAGCCGATTGGGATTAGCATAATAGTACGGGACACGTTGACTTCCTCTTACTATCTGATGAATGTGCCGGAAAGCCGGCACAAATACAAAAACGGCTGAGTGGAATCAGCCGTTGGAAAAGTGAGCCTTACAGGCCAGTCAGGCGCGCAGTATCTTGCGCAATCACCAACTCTTCGTTGGTAGAGATAACCATGGCTGGTACACGGCTGTTGTCAGTGGTGATCACACCTTCGCCGCCGAAGCGTGCTTTTAGGTTGCGCTCTTTGTCCACTTCCACACCGAGAAGGCCAAGACGCTCAAGCACCAATTCGCGGATTGGGCCAGAGTTCTCACCGATACCACCCGTGAAGACGATCGCGTCAAGACGGCCGTCTAGGCTAGCAGTGTAACCGGCAACATATTTCGCCAAACGGTGGCAGAATACGTTCATGGCACGGGTCGCTTCTTCTTTCTCACCGTAGTTGTCTTCAACAAAGCGGCAGTCAGAGGTCACTTCGGTCAAGCCTTGCAGGCCAGACTCTTTGGTCAGCATGGTGTTGATTTGCTCAACGCTGTAACCCAGTGCATCGTGCAGATGGAAGATGATCGCAGGATCAAGATCACCTGAACGCGTGCCCATCACCAAGCCTTCTAATGGGGTCATACCCATTGAGGTGTCAACGGATTTACCGTTTTTAATCGCACAGACAGACGCGCCGTTGCCAAGGTGACAGTTGATGATGTTCACTTCTTCTACTGGCTTGCCAAGCTGCTCAGCGGCCGCGTTAGCAATAAAGAAGTGAGAGGTACCATGCATACCGTAGCGACGGATACCGTGCTCTTTGTAGAGCTTGTATGGCAGCGCGTAAAGGTAAGACTCTTCTGGCATGGTTTGGTGATACGCAGTATCGAACACAGCCACGTTTTTCAGCGCAGGGAAGGCTTTCTTCGCTGCTTCAATGCCCACGATGTGTGCTGGGTTGTGCAGCGGTGCGAAGCTTGCTGCATCTTGGATCCCTTTTAGCACTTCATCCGTAATCAAGGCTGATTGGGTGAATTGCTCGCCACCATGTACTACACGGTGACCAATCGCGCCCAGGTTCTCGGCAAGCTCAGGTTTTGAGGCGAGAATGGTGTCAACAATAAAGGTCAGGGCTTCGGTATGGGCCGCGCCAGCGCCCAGTTGGGCTTCGTGTTTACCGTCCATTTTCCACTTAATGCGGGCTTCTGGAAGGTTAAGACATTCGGCAAGACCGGTAAGATGCTCTTCACCAGATTGTGCATCGACAATCGCGAACTTCAAAGAGGAGCTTCCGCAGTTGAGTACGAGAACCAGCTTTGACATGTATGACTACCTATTTTGTCGTGAGAAGTAGAGTGTGTAACTGAAAAGGATAGTGGACAAACTGAGACACTACCTTTTCAAAAAAGAATTATCTCATGCTTTGTCGCGGGGAAAGGATGCATCTTATCCGTCCTGGATAGGCATTCGCTCCATTGAGCACAACCGGATTAGGTTGCGAGACAATCAAATCCGAGCAACAATGATAAAGTGCGCTAAGGATAGCGGGACTTGATACAGATAACAAAAATTTTTTGAGTAATACTGGCTATTTTTGAAAGTTTTTGAACATTTTGTTTAGTTTTTATTGTAAAAGTTTAGTGACAGCCATCGCGGTCACGCTAAGCAAGTGAGGTAGGTATGGCAACGAACAAGTCAATCTGGCGCTGCCTGCAAGACGGCCAAAAGTATATGAAAGAGTGGCCGATGCGTAAGGAGCTCACCCCGGTATTCCCAGAAAATCGGGTGATTAAAACCACTCGTTTTGCGATGAAAGTAATGCCTGCCGTTGCTGCCATCAGCGTGTTGTTGCAAATGGCGACTTATAACTACCAAGGGATGCCGCAAGCCATGATTGTGGCGTTGTTTGCGCTGAGTTTGCCGCTGCAAGGGCTTTGGTGGTTGGGTAAGCGTCGTGACACGCCACTGCCGCCGGCGTTAGCGGGCTGGTATCGCGAATTGCATCAGAAGATCACCAGCCAAGGCCATGCCATGCAACCGTTGAAAAGCCAACCTCGCNCTTTTCAATATTAAGAATACGAAAACGCCGACCCGCAGGTCGGCGTTTTTTATGGGGTGCTTTTGGGTAGCCAGGCGCTTTGCAACACAATGGCTTTTTGCGTATAGCCGGCGCTGACCAATAGCTAGCCTAAGCGGAACAACAGCGTGAGGACGCGTTACTCACACACCGAGGAAGAGGTGCCTTTCATGGCGCTAACGGCCTCACGCATTTCATCCATTGAGCGCCAGCGTGCAGGTAGAGGCTGCACCTTCAAGCGGAGGTCTGGGACGTTATCGGCAAGCGGCGCCTCATCACTGACGGGGGTGATTAATGCGATACGCAGCTTGTTGTTGCGCTGACGAATTTGTTGTGCGGTGCCAAGCCCTTCGGCAATGTGAAAGCGGCCAGCCACATGGACAATTTGTGTCTCAGGATGCGTTTGGTGATAGCGCACCATGCTTTCGGCCATGGTGGCATCCCAAGCTAATTGGGCCGCGTATTGCGATTCGGTTTGACTCGGGGTGCCGTGGTGCATATTGGCTTTAAAAACCGATTTGTACGCTGAGTCACGGGTGTCGATGGTGTCTGCAAACCATGCACGTTGCGCCGCAGGAAGTGTTTCGAGATAACTCAGCCCTTGTCGCCCAATGCAGCTCACCATGCGTTTGGGGGCGTTGGCGGCAAGCACGTCGATATTATGCTGTTTGGCAAATTCAATCAGTGGGCGGTAGCTGCCATCATAGTTATCCCATGCGTTGGCCTCTCGTTTAAAGCTATCTTCGCCCAGCTCGTCAGCCAGATAGCGGTTGAGCACAGGCTGGGCATCGCGGCTAAATTGTTCCATAGACAACGCAACAGCATGACGCTTGGACAGGGCTTGCAACAGCTCTGTTTGAAAGCGGTGTACCCCGGGGTGACCATGCCATTCACCGATTAAGACGATATCCGCATCATCCACGTGTTTGGCGACCTCTGCCAAGGTCAGTGCTTTGCCGTCGGGCGTACTGACTTGATAATCAAATAGGGTGTTAAGCGCTTGTGGGGCGGCGCTGGCTGTTGATGCCAGACAAGCCAAGCTCGCGGCTAACAGCCAACCACGCGCTTTTGTAGCAAACGTTCGGTTCATGGCTTGGGGGTCTCCTCTGAGTGGCTGTCCGTTCCTTGGTGACGATAAACGCGCAATGTAAAGTCTGCTTCGCACTCGAAGGCGTCGCTGTTCGCTAAGGTGTCACGCCATGCGTCACTAGCACGCCACGCAAATGGTGTCATTTGCAGTAAGGTGAGTGCTTGCTCACCGGCGAGCGTCATGGTGTAGTGCAGCGACTGCTCCTTCTCAAGCACAAAGTTGGGCAGCGTTTCTGGCGGTGTTTCATGTAACCGCACATCCTGATAGATCCCCGCTTTGAGTTGATAAAGATGACGTGGGCCGGGGGTGACGGTGACCACCACACCTTGCGGTTTCACTGCGCGATCGAGCTCTTCGCCATTACAGGGCGCGTAGATACGGACGACGCCATCGAGGCTGTTGTCGTGAAAGGGCAGTCGCTGTGAGGACGCCACTGAAAACTGACACTGTGGATACCATTTGGCGGCATAACGGACCGCCACTTTGGCGATATCAAGGCCGTGCACGGACCAGTGTTTATCTGCGGTTTGGTCGGCAATCGCGTGGGTGTAGTAGCCTTCGCCGCAGCCCACGTCCAAGATAGCCTTGTGCTCGCCATCCAGCGCTTGGGTTAGCGCATCAATCATCGCTTGGCGCATCGGCGCATAATGCCCTGCATTAAGAAAGGCGCGACGCGCTTGCGTCATGGCTTTGTTGTCACCCGGATCTTTGGAGCGCTTAAATTGAACCGGCAGTAGGTTCAGGTAGCCTTCTTTGGCTTGATCAAATTGGTGGTTGGCGTCGCAGTGAACACCACGCGCGTTAGTGTGCAAGGTTTGTTGGCACAGTGGGCATCGATAAATCATGGTTGGTCAGAATCTTGGCTTTGATGCGCTTTAGGGTACGGCGTTGTTAACGGTTCGACAAGCCAGATAAGCCAACCAAGGGGACAATCCATCAAAAAGCCGCCCAATCAGGCGGCTTGATGCTGAGATTCAGCGGCGAGACATTACGCGTTGAGAATACGCTCAATCTCGGTCAGGCTTAAGTGGAATTGGCGCGGGCAGTGGCGCCAAATTTCAAGCATTCGGCGGTATTTTTCCAGCATGGGCATCTGGCTATTAAAGCGATGCTCGCCTTGATCGAACTGGGTATATAGCCCTTCGGTATCAACCAAGAAGCGCACGTAGTGCACTAACGCGCCTTCCGTGGCGGCATCAAAGCCCCAGAATTGGACGCGGCGTGGTGACAACGCGGCTTGGCTAGCGTCATCCAATAGGTTGTAAGAGGCCTGCATTGCGTGGTGCATTTCCATAATATCAATCACTTCACGGCACTGGGTTTCACACAGTGCTTCAAATTGACTGATCACCTCTGCCATTTGTAATGCGTAGCCGCGCTCGATAATGGTCTGCAAACGGCGATATTTTTCACTGTTTGAGGGATCGAGGTGGCACATCAATTGGTATTGGTTAGATAAAATAAGACGTTGAGCAGGGGTCATATCCATCGCGGTTGGCCTCTTCACTAATAAAGGTAAAATAGCGTCTATCAAAGATGACAAACAATAAGAGAAGATTATCAGTTGCGCGATGGGCAAATCTTGATCTGGACCATGTCCGTAGCACGTTTTTCACCCGCTCATGTGCAATTGTTGATTTTGCCTTTAGTAAGGATGCGATATGAGTGATTTAGCCGCGCTAAGTGGCTGGCAATGGCTGGGTTGGATTGTGTTTGTGGCGGTGCTTTATGTCACTTACCCACGGGAGCTTTTCCCTAAACTCCGTCAGGAAGTTGGCTACCAGCATTTGGCGTTTTCGTCCGCGGTTGTACTGTTTGTGCTTTGGGCCTTGCAAGCAGGGATCAAAGAAGGGCTCGATATCCACTTTTTAGGTGTCACGACACTGGCTCTGTGCCACGGCTGGCGAATCGCCATTTGGATTACCACGGTGCCTTTGACGCTTATGGCGGTGTTTGGGTTTGTGCCCCTTGGCGATATTGGTATGACGGCCTTGACCACAGCCGTGCTCCCCATTCTGTTTAGCTATGCCATTTTTGCGCTGAGTTATCATTACTTAACGCGCCATTTATTTATCTACATTTTTATTGCCGCTTTTTTGGGCGCTGCGCTGACCATTGTGTTTCAGCTGTCGGTGAGTTCGCTATGGTATTGGGCGGCGGACCGTTATAGCTGGCAAGAAATTGTGCACAATTATCTGCAAATTGCGTTGCTGATGTGGTTCCCTGAAGCGCTACTAAATGGGATGGCGGTGACCGTGATGGCGGTGTATCGGCCGCATTGGTTACGCACCTTTTATGATCGCGAGTATTTATCGCCTGAGCGATAAAAAAAGACGTGACACCTGCTGACAAAGTCGTTAAAAAAAGCGGGCAGGTGTTACGTTTATCTCTCTGACTTTATGGCGTTTTTATCTATAGGCGCCCGTGAATCCTTCCATCAAAATTTTTTATCATCAGCAAAGAAATTACTCGCTTTACCTTGGCGAAAAGCGGCGTCATAGTGCGCGCGTCTCGGCCCGTTCGTGCCTGATTTCTCCAATATAATGAGCGTACTTAAATGAACAAGACTTCCTCTGTGTCTCATGGTGGTTGCGTGACTCCGTCGGCTTTCCCTTGGGTGCCGTTGGTGAGTTTAACCGGCTTTGCGATTGCCAGTGGCTATTTGATGAGCTTGATTCCGCTTGCCCTTGCACCTTTGGGGTTGGCGCCGCATCTAGCCGCATGGCTAGCCAGTGCGTTTTACGCCGGTTTGTTATTGGGTGCGACGTTCAGTGCACGTATTGTTGCGACGCTGGGGCATCGCCGTGCGCTGGTGATGTTTTTGGGTATTGTGCTGCTCTCCATTACCGCCATGGCGGCGATTAAAGGGCAGGGCGTCTGGTTGCTTGCGCGCTTTGTGGCCGGTGTTGCCATTGCCGGTGTCTTTGTGGTGGTTGAGTCTTGGTTACTGATGGCCGATTCTGATCGCCAGCGTGCGAAGCGATTAGGTTTTTACATGGCGGCTTTGTACGGTGGTAATGCTCTAGGGCAGCTCGGCGTGGGCTATGTCGGCGTGACTGGCAATCAGCCTTATTGGCTTATTGGTGGACTGATTACGCTTGCGATCATGGTGCCTTTGTTTGCACGTCATGGGGAACCTCGCCGTGAGGAAGGCCATAGTGCACGTTTAGGCTCGCTCAAATCTTTGCGTAAAGCGGCCTATATTGGTTGCTTGGTGTCTGGACTGACACTCGGTGCCGTTTATGGCCTATTACCACTGTATTTGGCTGAGCGAGTCAGTGATCACCAACAAGTGGGCGCTATGATGGCGCTCGTCATTGTCGGCGGGATGGCCGTACAGCCCGTTATTGGTCTGGTATCGGCAAGAATGAGTAAAGTGCTGCTGATGACATGGCTATGTGTGATTGGCACTGCGGCTGTCGCCTTAATTGCTTTGGCGGGCAGTCAATGGCAAATGGGTATCGGACTAGTTGTGTTGGGTGCCGCTGTGTTTGCGATTTATCCTGTGGCGATTACCTATGCCTGTGTCGGGCTGGCCGCTGAGAAAATCGTGGCGGCCACCGAAGTAATGCTGCTCGCGTATAGCGTCGGCTCCGTATCAGGCCCGTTGCTGGCAGATAACGCGTTTTCTGGCACCAATGGTTTGATGACCTATTTAGCCGTTTGTTTGTTAAGTACGGCGGTTTATATGTTGGTAATGTATGTAAAAGAGCGTCGTCAAATGCCCGACCTCAGTGCGGCTTAACATCGCTCAGAACCGATAAGGCAACAAACGATAAAGAAACGCCCCAGTCATTGGCTGGGGCGTTGTTGTATGAGGCTTAGCGTCTCTGTCTGTTACGCGGTGACGAGTCCTTCTTTGGCGTCTGCTGGCAAGATATCCATGGCATTACCATATAAGGGCGCTAGCGCTCGGACCACATCGGCACGGGTAATCACGCCAACCAGCTGATTATCGCGCATCACTGGATAGATGTAAGGGCGCGAGACCGTCTGTGTTTTCGCACGCTCTAGCGCGGATTGATTGGTAAAGTGGGTGGCGATCCCGGTATCGCTGACCGGATAAACTACTTTGTTATCAATGCTCATATATTGCGCCAGTTCAATCACTGATTGCTCGGCATCCACGGTTTGTACCTCGGTGCGCATCAGGGATTCAACTTTGGCATCCATATCCGGCTGATAATCGTTCCACCACAGGTCGACGAGAACATCTTGTACCGAGAAAAAGCCTACCAGATCACCGTCATCGTCGAGAACCGGTGCGCCGGATAACTGATATTGGTTAAGCTTTTCTAGTGCATCGGCAACATACTGGCGTGCGTTCAATGCGCACTGAGCGGGTTTCATGTGTTTTTCGATGGTTAATGTTTCTTGGGTCATAATCGCACTCTCAGAATAGGAAGCCGAAGGCAGAGCGAGTGAAGCAATCTGCGCTGTTTTCTTTTCTCTTTCAGGGTTAATAATTAGCCAGTAGCCCATGCCGACCAGTCCTGCGCCCCCAAGGATATTGCCAAGGGTGACAGGGATCAGATTGGCGCTGATAAATCGGGCCAAATTTAAATCGCTAAATGCGTCTGGGCTGGCTCCCACCGCCTGCCAAAAACTGTCAGGGGCAAAGGTGGCAATACTCATGCCCAGCGGCACCATAAACATGTTGGCGACGCTGTGCTCAAAGCCGGTACTGACAAACATGGCCACGGGCAAGATCACCATCACCGCTTTGGTGAGTGGGTTTTGCGAGGTAAACGTCATCCAAATCGCAAGACAAACCAGCAAGTTACAAAGCACACCCAGTGCAAAAGCTTGGATCCACGTGTGATGGAGCTTGTGTTGGGCAACGTGCAGCGCGTTGAGTCCCCATTGGCCATCATCAAGCTGATATAACCCCGCCGTCATCACGATCAACACCAGCAACAAGGCGCCGAGTAAGTTGCCGAGATAGACTCTCGCCCAAGTATGCAGTAAGCCCGCGGTTGAGATTTTGCCGTTGGCACGCGCCAGCATGGAGAGCACGGTACTGGTAAACAATTCTGCGCCGCCCAGTACCACCAGAATCAAGCCCATACTGAATGCTAATCCACCCAACAAGCGGGTGATCCCCCAGCCAGCGTTGCTGCCAGTGGTAACCGTGAGATAAAACACAAATGCCAACCCGATAAACAAACCGGCCATCATGGCAAGCCCAATCGCCATCCGGGTGGATTTGCGGGTTTTACTCACCGCATACTCTTCAGCTTGAGCGAGTAACGCCGCGGGTCCTTCGGGCTTTTTGATTTGAGTTGCACTCACCATTGGCTGTCTCCTCTGGCGGCACACTCTGCCCGAGGGCTAAGACATATCAACATACAGGTTGTACTCCTTTTTAGACGGATTGTGAATGCATCCAGACTAAACGGCGCGATATAAGGAGTAAAATTGATATTGCTTAGGGTAATAATCACAAAAGTTGATAGTGTGGTGTCATTGAAATCAGGCATCGTAGAAGGGTAAAAAACATGCGCTACTCACTGAAGCAATTAGCCGTTTTTGAAGCGGTTGCAGCCAGTGGCAGTGTGAGTCGAGCCGCCGACCAATTGGCACTGACGCAATCAGCAACCAGTATGGCTTTGTCACAGTTGGAAAAATTATTGGGTCGGCCGCTGTTTGAACGGCAGGGAAAGCAAATGCAGCTGACCTACTGGGGAGCGTGGCTACGTCCGAAGGCGCGCCAGTTACTGTTTGATGCGCAGCAAATTGAAGCAGGGTTTGACGGCCAGCATGTGGTCAGTGGCGATATTGCCTTAATTGCCAGTCAAACGGCGGCCGAGCATCTTATTCCTGACCTTATCAGTATTATTGATAGTGACTTTCCAGAGCTTAGAATCGACTTTACGGTGAAAAACACCCAGAAGGTGATCGACAGTGTGCGCCAGTATCAACATGATTTGGGGATCATCGAGGGGCGTTGTGACGATAGCCGCTTAAAGCAACAAGTTTGGTGCCATGACCATCTTGTCGTGGTTGCGGCAAAGCATCACCCTTATGCGCAGCTTGATCACGTTAGCTTGGCGCAACTCGAGCAGGCGCAATGGGTGTTACGTGAACCCGGCGCAGGGACGCGACATAGCTTTGATAGTGCGATTCACGGTGTGATTGAAGATCTAGATGTGCGCCGCGAGTATGAGCAAGTGCCTGTGCTAAGAACCTTGGTCGCAAACTCGAGTTATCTCAGCTGCTTACCTTACTTGGACGTAGAGAAATGGATCGAGCGCGACGAGCTGGTGGCTTTGAATGTACCTGAGCTGAATATGCGGCGGACGCTTTCGTTTATTTGGCGCGCGGATGCGGCAGCGAACCCGTTACGCGACTGCATTATTCGCGAAGCGACACGGATGACCAAAGCGCGTCGCCGTGATATGTAATACAAAAAGCCGGCCCAAAATGGCCGGCTATTCGTGGTCTATCCACGGTTTAATTAGTAGGTGACCGTATGCCCATAACTACTAATGATGTTTTTGACGTTATCCATCACTTCTTTAGATGGTGGAGCAACGTCCTGCAGCTCGTAATCGTAGCCGAGTGCTTCCCATTTATGCGCCCCCAACTGGTGGTAGGGCAGTAATTCCACTTTCTCGATGTTATCCATCTCTTTAATAAACTGGCCGAGACGGTGGGCGGAGTCATCATCGTCGGTGTAACCCGGGACAACCACGTAACGAATCCAGGTTTTTTGGCCAATTTTATGGAGGTAGTTGGCAAAGTCGAGCGTGCGGCGGTTTGATACGCCAACTAAATTCTCATGGATCTCATCATTCAGTTGTTTGAGATCTAACATCACCAAGTCAGTGGCGTCTAACACTTCATCAATCACTGGAGTGTGTTTACGCACGTACCCATTGGTATCTAAACAGGTGTGGATCCCTTCCGCTTTCGCGGCTTGGAAAAAGTCACGCACAAACTCAGGTTGAAGCATGGCTTCTCCCCCTGAGGCGGTCACACCGCCGCCCGATGCCGTAATGAAGTGGCGGTAGGCACGCACATCTTTCATGATTTCATCGACGGTGACTTCTTTGCCGCCATGCGTGTCCCATGTATCACGGTTGTGACAGTATTTGCACCGCATTAAGCAGCCTTGCATAAAGACAATGAAACGGATTCCGGGGCCATCTACGGTGCCACAGGATTCAAACGAGTGGATGCGACCAACTGCCGACATAAGTGTCTCCAGACTGCGAATTGCTATGTCGTTATTTTATTACAAAACCCCGCCTCAACGTAAGGGAATTCGCGTCTTTTTCGCGATTTTGTAAGTTGTCTGAATCACCGTTTGCAGTGCCTACCAACTTAGATCACAGTTCCATTTTTTGGTCTTATCACAATGAGATCACACCGAGGAAAAAACCATATCGATATTGAGGTAACTCTTATGTCTGCCCAAACTAACGTGCAACACGTCGAGAAAACTGACATGGACGGGTAAGGATGTGTGTGAATACGTCGAGGGCTTGCTGCGTTGACGTGTTGAAGCCGAAAAAGTTGGGAATCAATAATGAAAAAAATTAGTGATTTAAGGGTAAAGAACAAGCTAATTGCACTTATGTTAGTCGCCATTGCATTACTTGGCGCAATCAGTGCTTACACCATTTCAAAAGAAAAAGACCAAGCGTATACCGAGCGGACTGCCTCGTTACGTAATAACGTGGAGGTTGCTGAAAGTGTGGTGAACTACTATCGCCAGCAAGCGGCGCAATTGGGTGAAGAAACCGCCAAGGCGCAGGCGATTGCTCAGTTAAATAAACTGCGTTACGACGGCGATAACTATTTTTGGGTGTTGAAGCCTGATCTCACCATAGTAACGCATCCCATCAAGCCGAATTTGAACGGGACCAGTGCGAGTGCGATCACCGACGGTGATGGCCGCTTTCATTGGCGTGAAATGGTAAAAGTGAGTCAGCCGCCGGAGGGTGGCGTGCTGGATTATACGTGGCGCTCGCCAGAAGGAGAGTTAAAACCCAAAATCTCTTACGTGAAGCGCGTAAATGGCTGGAATTGGATCATTGGTTCAGGCGTGCACGTCAGCGATATTGAAGAGCAGTTTATTACCTCAGCGTGGCAGATCGCGGGTATGACGTTGATCGCGGCGGTGATCTTATTGGTGGCGGGCGCGTTTGTGAGCCGTGATATCGTGATGCCGCTTGATGAGCTGGTGGAGAAATTTGACCGAATTGCCGGTGGTGATTTGCGCGTACAATGTGGCTACACACGCGAGGATGAAATCGGCAAATTGGCACGTCGAATGGATACGGCGATGACCAGCGTCCGTGAAGCGTTACGTATCGCGCATGATGAAGCCAAACAATCGTCCACTATGGCGTCGTCGATTGCCTCGGCCAGCGAGCAAAGTGCGCAAAGTATCCAATCGCAGCGTGCTGAACTGGAGCAACTGGCAGCAGCGATGAACGAAATGACGGCAACGGTGGCGGATGTGGCTGACCATGCAGAGCAAACGGCTCAAGCGACCAATGAAATTGCCGATATGGCCGAAGTGGGTAACCACAAATTAGACAGTACGGTGGCGAGTATTCGCGAGGTGGCGGAGCGTATTGCCAGTGCCGATAAGCTAGTGAACCAAGTGAAACAAGGTGTGATGCAAATCAGTGATGTGGCGGGAGTGATCCAAGGCATCTCTGAGCAAACCAACCTGTTGGCATTGAATGCGGCGATTGAAGCGGCGCGAGCGGGTGAGCAAGGCCGTGGCTTTGCGGTGGTTGCCGATGAGGTGCGCTCGTTGGCGCAAGGCACCCAGAAGTCGACCACTGAAATTCAAGGCACCATTGAGGAGCTGACCAATAACGCGATTGAAGCAGCCGAAGCGATGACTTCGAGCCATCAATCCAGTGAAGCAAGTGTGGCGACAGCGCTCGAAACTCAGCAGCAGCTTAAAGACATGGTAGCGGCCTTGTATCAGTCTAACGATCGAGTGGTGCAAATTGCGGCGGCCGCAGAGCAGCAAGGCACTGTCTCGGAAGAAATGAACCAGAATGTGAGTAACATTCATAACTCGGCCAATGAAGTGAGCGGTGCGGCCACTCACCTTGCCGAACAAAGCCAGCTATTGGCTGATTCCGCGCGAGAGTTGGATAGCAAACTCGATCACTTTGAGGTGGCCTAGCTCCTGAGTAAACGAGCGAGTCTGGCAACGGGTGTGCCTTGGTTGGAACTTAGATGGGTTACAGATGCGTTGCTGACTAAATCGTTAAAGGGTAACAGGTGATAAACAAAAACCGCCAGCATTGCCGGCGGTTTTTTCTTTTCAAAAGCCCTTCTTGCGCGAAGGGCTTTTGATCATCTCTTACAGTGAAGAGGTGAAGGTACGAGTGATGACGTCTTGCTGCTGCTCTTTGGTCAGCGAGTTAAAACGTACCGCGTAACCAGAAACACGGATAGTCAGCTGAGGATAGTTCTCAGGATGTTCCATCGCGTCGAGTAGCATTTCACGGTTCATCACGTTCACGTTCAAGTGTTGGCCGCCTTCTTGACCGCTTTCATGGTGGAAGTAACCATCCATTAGACCGGCAAGGTTAGCGCGCTGGGTGTTTTCATCTTTACCCAGAGCATTTGGCACGATAGAGAAGGTATAAGAGATACCGTCTTTGGCGTGGGCAAATGGCAGCTTACCAACAGAAGTCAGCGACGCAACTGCGCCTTTTTCGTCACGGCCGTGCATTGGGTTAGCACCTGGTGCGAAAGGCATACCCGCTTTACGACCATCTGGTGTGTTACCGGTTTTCTTACCGTATACCACGTTCGAGGTGATAGTCAGGATAGACTGTGTTGGGACAGCGTCACGGTATGTTTTCAGTGAACGGATTTTGTTCATGAAACGCTCAACCAGGTCACAAGCGATTTGGTCAACACGCTCATCGTTGTTACCGAACGTTGGGTATTCGCCTTCGATTTCAAAGTCGATTGCAATACCGTCTTCGTCACGAACAGGTTTCACTTTTGCGTATTTGATCGCAGACAGTGAGTCAGCCGCAACGGATAGACCTGCAATACCACACGCCATAGTACGACGTACGTCACGATCGTGCAGTGCCATCAGCGCCGCTTCGTAGCTGTATTTGTCGTGCATGAAGTGGATGCTGTTCAGGGCAGTCACATATTGCTTCGCCAGCCAGTCCATCAGGTGATCCATGCGGTCCATGACTTTGTCATAGTCCAACACTTCGTCAGTCATTGGTGCGTGTTCAGGCGCAACTTGGATTTTCAGCTTCTCATCGATACCACCGTTGATGGTATAAAGCAGGGTTTTCGCCAAGTTGGCACGAGCACCGAAGAACTGCATATGCTTACCAACCACCATTGGTGATACACAACATGCAATGGCATAGTCGTCTGACTCGAAGTCTGGGCGCATCAGATCATCGTTCTCGTACTGGATAGACGAGGTATCGATAGACACTTTGGCACAGAATTTTTTGAAGCCTTCAGGCAGTTTTTCAGACCAAAGCACAGTGATGTTTGGCTCTGGGCTTGGGCCCATGGTGTATAGGCTGTTAAGGAAACGGAAGCTGGTACGAGATACCAGAGTACGTCCGTCCAGACCCATACCGGCTACTGATTCAGTTGCCCAAATTGGGTCGCCAGAGAAGAGATCATCATACTCAGGCGTACGCAGGAAACGAACCATACGCAGTTTCATCACGAAGTGGTCGATCAGCTCTTGCGCTTGTTCTTCAGTCAGTTTGCCAGCGGCCATGTCGCGCTCTAGATAAATATCTAGGAAGGTTGACGTACGGCCCAGTGACATTGCTGCACCGTTCTGGGTTTTCACTGCACCGAGGTAGCCAAAGTAAGTCCACTGAATGGCTTCTTGCGCGTTTTCTGCTGGGCGAGAAATATCACAGCCGTATTTCGCTGCCATTTCTTTAAGTTGGCCCAGTGCACGGTACTGCTCTGCAATTTCTTCACGCAGTTGCATGGTCATTTGCAGATCTTCGCCGTTTTCGAATTTCTCTTGCAGAGAATCGAACTGCGCTTTTTTGTCTTTCATCAAGAAGTCGATACCGTATAGCGCGACGCGACGGTAGTCACCGATGATACGACCACGGCCGTAGGCATCAGGAAGACCAGTCAATACGCCAGACTTACGACACTTCATGATTTCAGGGGTGTAGATATCGAAAACGCCTTGGTTATGGGTTTTACGATACTCGGTGAAAACTTTCTTCACTTGTGGGTCAAGCTCACGGCCATAAGCGTGGCAAGAACCTTCTACCATGCGGATACCGCCGTAAGGCAGCATGGCGCGTTTTAGCGGCGCGTCAGTCTGTAGACCAACAATCTTTTCCAGATCTTTTTCGATGTAGCCGGCGTCATGAGAAGTCAGGGTAGAAACCACAGACGTATCAAAGTCAACCGGTGCATGCGTCGCGTTCTCTTGCTTGATGCCTTCCATCACGCGAGCCCAAAGCTGGCTAGTCGCGTTAGTTGGCTCAGAGACTAGGAATGATTCGTCGCCCTCGTAAGGGGTATAGTTTTTTTGGATAAAGTCGCGAACATCAACGGCTTTGCTCCAGTTACCTTCAACAAATCCTTCCCATGCATTAGAAACGTGCTCAGACATGTTGCACCTACCTGTACTCTTTTCAAAAAGAAGTTTATCGGGACCAGGTTCAGTCATAGTGTTTGTCAGTATGGCTGACGCCTGCGACCCATCGATTTAAATCCGGATTACCCCGCCCGTAGCGGGGCTGAGTTATTACAGCCATGGAGGCGAAAATACAAATACCGGCTGACTGACTTGACTTGGCGTCTTTGACCATCTGCATACCAGCTTCAAGCAAGGGCAGGAATACCCCTGAAAGCAGTGCAATAGTCATCACTGGAGGCCAAGTGGCAACGTCCATTGGGTAACCAATCAAAGCCACACCGATACACAGTAAACCGAGAATAATGGCACCACCTGGGATAGGGCGGCGAGCAATCGCGGCCGGGATCATATAGGTGCCCCATGATGAGGTGATGTTACCGCCACCCACAGAGGCGCCGACCATTTGGCGAATTGAGCAGCCTGTCATGGTGTCATCCACATCCATCAGTACTTTTTCGGCTTTCTTAGGATAGTTTAGTTCCTGGAAAATACGGTGACCAAGGAAGTCTGGCGACCACATCGCAACCGCGAGCAAAGCAAATGGCAATGACGCTAAGAAGTGCGATACATTAGGCAACCCTAGCTGCCAACCTTGTTCAGTCGATCCCCACCAGTACACAGGGTTGAGGTTCGGGATACCGGGTTGGGTGACGAACTCTAACGACGAGCCCGCACCTAGCGCGGTAGCAATTAAACCGCCAGTAATGGCACACACCGGGATCGCCAGCCAGCGCTTACCAATCCGTGCCAAGAAGGCATAAATCACAATCGACACGGCAAGGATCAAGATGGAGACATAGCCCATGTTGATCTCTGCGCCCCATGCTAACAGGCTCTCAATTTGCCCTTTTGCGCCACCAAAGCCGAGGAAAATCAGCAAACCACCGGCCACACCCTGACTGGTGAGGTTCACCAGTTTGGATCCGCCTTTGAGGTAGCTTAAGGTCAGGCCAAATACACCGATCAGAATACCAAGAGCAAGTGGGTGAGCACCGGCCAAGGCGATGGTTCCTACCAATGGGATCATCGGACCGTGGTTACCGGCTAAGTTCGCGCGGGGGTTGATAAAGCCGCACAGTAACACACAAAACAATAAAGCCGGTATCAACATTTCTACGCGAGCAACCTCGACAGCAAATGCTTTACCAAGTGTGATGTGATCCCACGCTGCGGTAAGCCCCTCAGCCCATGACATCATTACCGCAGAATACATTGCGATGATGCCGATGGTACCTGCTAGCGCGGGAACAAGATCTTCAAGTTCAAAACGGAAGTCACGGCCGGGCAGGTTTAGCCCCCAGCGGCGCGGACGCATGATTTGTAGTTCGTGATTCAGGTAGTCAGCGCGGGAGGCGAACGATGAAGCCGGCTTGTGCTTCTTTTGATATTCGCTTTTTTCTTCGTGACTCACACTGCGGTCTTGAGCATGTGTTGCCATAATTTCCTCGTCTACAGAAAGCAAAAGCTTTCGAAACAGTGGCTTAGCCAGTCTTTATAGTGTTTGTACGCTGGCCTTGTGGCCGTGTTCTGTTTCGTTATCAGCATGCTAACAATAGAGGATTTTCTGAATGTTGACTTAGATCATTACCGTGTAATTTTTTTACGTGCCACGGCCGGTTATCGGCGCTTTTTAGCGCGCCAAATGTGCCTAAAAAGCCACCCATGTCGGAGTTTTGTAATTTTTTTACCAAAAATCACGCCTAAAATGTGCTACAAAACAGGCGAATATCGTGGATGAAAGTGGATGACTGACGCGAGGAACGCGATCATACGCCAAGGAATGTAGACAGCATGACGGCAAGCGCTGCTGACAAAGAAAAATTACGTTATAGTCATCCCATCATGGTTGAACAATGGATAAGTTTGGTGCGGCGACTGATTTCGAGCTTAGGAAGTGCTTTTTCGAGTAAGGGGATTCACGCTTGTATGCTGGCAAGTATGTTGGTGTTGGCACCCGCGTACGGACAACAAGCCGCCAGTGTGGACGCAGTCAGTGGTCTGATTCAACAAGGGGCGTATCAGCAGGCGTTGCAAAATAGCCAAACGTTGCTGACCGCGGAGGATGATGCAGCACTGGATAGTTCGGCGCGTGCCGAGCTGTTGCGCCTGCAAGGCGTAGCGCATTTGTATTTACAGCAACGGGCAGAGGCGTATCGCAGTTATCGTCAGGCACTCGCGCTCAACGCATTAAGTAAAGACAGCGAAGCGGACGCCTTATCAGCAGTGATTACCTTAGCCTACCGCGTTAAGCAATATGATGAAGTGCTCCGTTATGCGCGGCAAATGGCCGACCACCATGAATTACTGCCGCATGCCAGCCGCTTGGCGATGCAGTCTGCTTACGCATTATCTCGCTATGATGTGGCGATAGACTATGCGTCGCGACTACAAAAGAGCGGTAATGCGGATGCGTTTACTCTGCAAACCAAAGGGTTGAGCGAAATGGCCTTGTCGCAGTTTTCCGCCGCGGCACGTACCTTTGATGTATTGGCTCAGCAAGACGATGTTGCGCCGAAATGGTTGGCTCAGGCTGCGCGAGCACATGCCCATGTCGGATCGCACTCTCAAGCCCGTCAATACTTAGCGAGAGCGAGAGCCGATATTGCTTTATATCGCACGTTGACGTTAGAGCAACTCGAACAAACCCAACCTCAAGAAGCCCTGGCTTATTGGCAGCAAGGGTTAAGCCAACTGGATCGCGTTCCTACACGAGATGAGCAACTGCTGTTGGTGCAGTGTCTGCTACAAGACAACCAGCGTGTCGCGGCACTTAATCGGGTCAGCGAGATCAACCTAAGCGCGCCTGATAAACAAACCCTTAAGCTGCAAGTGATGTTGGCGTATCAGCTCAAGCGCTGGCAAGAGGTGATTGATACGTCCCAAGTGGCGCTTTCTCATGGTCTAAAAGAAGATAGGATGCTTTGGCAGTGGCTATCTATTAGCGCCATCAAAGCGGGAGATTATGCGTTGGCTGACTTTGCCTTAAATGAGTGGCAGGCAAGGGATACCTCAGGCTTGGCAGAACGATGGCGAGAAACATTGGAATTACTTAAAGCAGGTCGCGCGAGCTTGTCTGATCTATCTATCTCCTAACCTGTCTTACAATGCGGGCGCTTTTGTCTGCCATCATGGTCTTAGCGTTCGCCCCTTCACAGTTTTGTTACTTCTTGGTGCGCATTAACACTGAAAAGCTTTCACAACCCGTGCGTGAGAGTATGGGTTTCTATTCAGTGCCGACTTTATTTCCTTAAAAACAATGCGCTGCGCTATGCTTATTGTTAAACGATATCGCACGTTCGCCCTTGTGTATCTCGCACATACTGCCGACGGTTGGCTGTTGGGAGCGGGGTAGAGAAAGATGACAGTTGTAACTGTGTTGGTATGTCGACGATATCGATGTGGCGAATGTTCTGGTTATTTTTTCAGCAGTAAATTTTGCATTTGACTTTTTATGCAATAATATTGACTATAATAATTCCCTTTTCAAGGTTAACAAAATGTTGCTCATCAGGTGGAGGGGTGATATTTTCGATTGCAAGATGTCGAATTAATCACCAACGATGGTGAGGAGCCAGGCACTCACCCAGCAGTGAGTAATAATAAGCGCGCATTTGATGTGGGCAGTACGTAAACACAACAGATTTCATGGATGATAGGAGCTAGCGCATGACGGAAGCTGTAGCGCTACAGGTTAAGTCACTCAAAAAAAGCTTTGGGCAGCACCAAGTGCTCAAAGGCATTTCTCTCGACGCCCACCGTGGCGACGTTATCTCTATTATTGGCTCTTCCGGATCCGGGAAAAGCACCTTTCTGCGTTGTATCAATTTACTTGAGACGCCTACCGGTGGCGAAATTTGGGTCAATGGTGAGTTGATCAAAATGAAAAACAATCGCGCTGGTGAGCCTGTTCCCGTCAGTGACAAACAAGTGCAACGCATTCGCTCGCGTCTTGCCATGGTCTTTCAAGGGTTCAATCTTTGGTCACACATGACGGTGATGCAAAACGTCATTGAAGCGCCTGTTCATGTATTGGGGGTGCCCAAGGCTGAAGCCATTGAACAAGCTGAGGCCTTGTTGCATCGCGTTGGATTGTATGAGCGGCGCGACTACTACCCAGGCCATTTATCCGGTGGTCAGCAACAGCGTGCCGCGATTGCGCGTGCACTCGCCGTCGAGCCAGAAGTTTTGCTGTTTGATGAGCCAACCTCCGCGCTGGATCCTGAGTTAGTCGGTGAGGTGCTGGGAGTGATGCGTTCACTGGCTGAAGAAGGACGCACCATGCTGGTGGTTACCCACGAGATGAGCTTTGCACGTGATGTCTCGAATCATGTGATGTTTTTACATCAAGGGTTGGTTGAGGAGCAGGGTGACCCGAAAGAGTTGTTTAATGCCCCGGAATCAGAACGCCTGAAGCAGTTTATCTCATCCATCTATTAATTAAATATATCAATAGCATAACCATGCAAATGGGCGTAGCCCGCACAACATCGTAATAACGACAGGAGAAAGGAAAATGAAAAAATGGCTAGTTGCCGCCGCCGTGATGGCCGCGGTTGGGTCAACCTCCGTTGCAGCCAAGGATTGGAAGGTCGTACGTTTTGGTATTGAAGGCGCCTACCCTCCTTTTAGCTGGACCACAAACGAAGGTGATCTCAAAGGTTTTGATGTCGATATGGCCAATGCGCTGTGTGAGGAAATGCAGGCCAAGTGTAAGATCGTCGCGCAAGATTGGGACGGGATCATTCCGTCACTGCTGGCGCGTAAATACGATGCGATCATCGCGGCGATGTCTATCACCGAAGAGCGTAAAAAGAAAGTCGATTTCACCAACAAGTACGCCCTCATCCCGAACAAATTTGTGGCCGAAAAAGGCACGGATCTGACCTTTACCAAAGAGGGGTTAGATGGCGTTAAAATCGGTGTTCAGCGCGCAACCACCCATGATAAATACCTGACGGATAACTATGGCGATGCGGTCGATATCGTTCGCTATGGCACTTTCGATGAAGCTTACCTTGATTTGAAAGCAGGTCGTATCGAATCGATTCTTGGCGATGCGTCAGCACTGCAACAAGGCCTGCTTGATAAAGAAGGCGGTGATGCATTTGAGTTTATTGGTCCGTCATTAACCGATCCTGAGTGGTTTGGTGAAGGTTTTGGCATTGCGACACGCAAGCAAGATAAAGCGCTGACTGAGAAGCTTAACCAAGCGATCGATTCGTTACGCGAAAAAGGCGTGTATGACGAGATTGCAGCCAAGTACTTCGACTACGACGTATACGGCGAGTAATAGGCAGGCGGGCAGCATGAAAGTGCTGCCCGAATCATATGATTGATTTGAAAGGTTACGAGTGGTCCCTGCTCGAAGGTGCATGGGTGACCCTTCAGGTTGCGCTGCTCTCGTTAGGTCTTGCCATGTTGCTGGGTATGCTCGGGGCGTTGGCAAAACTGTCAAAATTTTCAACGTTGCGTGGTGTGGCCACCCTTTATACGACAGTGATCCGCGGTATCCCTGACCTTGTCTTGATGATGCTGATTTTTTATGGCGGACAAATGCTACTCAATAACAGCCTGTATGGGATGAATGAGTGGATTAATGAGTATATGGCAGGCCAGAACCCCAGCCATGAGTGGACGTCTTATTTGCCGGATTACGTCGATGTCAGCCCATTTATCGCCGGGATCCTAACCATCGGGTTTATCTTTGGCGCTTACATGGCGGAAACCTTCCGTGGCGCGATTATGGCGGTGGATTCAGGAGAGATGGAAGCGGCACGTGCCTATGGCATGAGCAGCAGTTTAGCGTTTCGCCGTATTCTTTTGCCGCAGATGATCCGTCACGCGTTACCCGGCTTCGGTAACAATTGGCTGGTGCTACTTAAAACCACCGCGCTGGTGTCGATTATTGGCCTTGATGACATGGTGCGAAAAGGCGCGTTGGCGGCCGGATCCACCCAAATGCCATTTACCTTCTATTTTACTGTCGCGCTGATTTTTTTGCTCTTCACCAGTATATCGACCACGGGACTGCGTTGGATGGAGCGTCGCTTTAGTATTCACACGCGGTAGGTGCTTATGGATTTTTCACTTGTTCTGGAAACGTGGCCCATCTACCTCGAGGGATTGTGGACCACTGTATGGCTGGTATCACTGGCATTGGTAATTGGTTTAGTAGTGGCGGTGCCGGTAGCGGTAGCACGCAACGCGCAATTTCCTTTATGGCGCTATCCCGCGTGGGCGTTTATTTATTTTTTCCGGGGTACACCGCTGTTAATTCAGTTGTATCTGATTTACTACGGCTTAAGTCAGGTAGTAAATGTTGAAGATACCTTGTGGCAGCATGCTTGGTTCTGCGCCTTGGTGGCCTTTGTGCTCAACACAGCCGCTTATACAGCGGAAATCATTCGTGGCGCGATTAATGGCCTTCCTAAAGGGGAAGTCGAGGCGGCGATCGCTTATGGCATGAGCCCTTATAAAGCCTTTTCGCGCATTGTATTGCCGAGTGCGATGCGTCGTGCGTTACCCGCGTACAGTAACGAAGTGGTGTTTATGCTACACGGCTCAGCGGTGGCTGGGATTATCACCATTGTCGATTTAACCGGTGCCGCTCGGATTGTTAACTCTCGCTACTATGCGCCGTTCGAGTCGTTTTTGACTGCGGGTGTGTTCTATATGGCGCTGACTTTTAGCATTCTTTGGATGTTCCGCCTAGCAGAGCGCCGCTTCCTACGTCATTTAAGGCCGCTTAGCTAATCGGCTCAATCTGCAATAAAAACGCCGCAGTGATCACCTGATCATCTGCGGCGTTTTTTTAACCAGCGCGTGTGCCTTGGGGCCTACTTAAAGGTTGCCCAAATCGGTGCGTGATCTGATGGCTTTTCAATCGCTCGGAGCTCGTAGTCAATGCCGGCATCAATACATTGGCTAGCTAGATCTGGGGTGGCCAAAATCACGTCAATACGCAGGCCGCGATTATCGTCAAAGCCGCGTGAGCGGTAGTCAAACCACGAGAACTGATCGTTCACGGTTGGATGCAGGGCACGGAAAGTGTCAACAAACCCCCAATCCATCAGAGTGCCCAGCCACTCACGCTCTTCGGGTAAGAAAGAGCACTTACCGGTGCGTAGCCAGCGTTTGGCGTTTTGCTCACCAATGCCGATGTCATCGTCTTTCGGGCTGATATTGATATCGCCCATCACCACCAACTGTTCACTGGGATCACGGCCAGCTAAATAGGTCATTAAGTCTTGATAAAACTTACGCTTGGCGGGGAATTTGGTTTCATGGCTACGGTTTTCCCCTTGCGGGAAGTAACCGTTGAGCACAGTAATTGGCTTGCCGTTTTCGTCTTCAAAGGTCGCCATGATCATCCGGCGTTGGGCGTCTTCGTCATCAGTGGGAAAGCCTTTTTGCACGCTGATAGGGGACTTTTTGCATAGCATTGCCACGCCATAATGGGCTTTTTGGCCATGAAAGTGCACTTCATAACCCATCGCTTCGACATCCGCGAGCGGGAAGGCGTCATCATGGACTTTGGTTTCTTGTAATCCGATCACGTCAGGTTGATGTTTTTCAATTAAGGCTTGCAATTGATGCAAACGAGCACGAATACCATTGATATTGAATGAAATGATTTTCACGTGTGAGGCTGCCTTTGTTGTCTTGTTAATAGCAAGACACTTTACCAGCTTCGTTCAATGAACGGAAAGGCGGCCTCTATTTCTACCGGTTATGGAAACGTGCGATATGCGCTAAGCGTTAGTGTGCGAGAGAAAACTCACCCAAGCATTCGCCTTGGCTAAAAATGGTGCCAAGCTCGGTGCAAGGATCAAACTGTAGCGTCGGTTGGGATAATGTCGGTAGGCGATGGAGCAAGTGCTTGAGGATAATATCCCCATTAAATTGATGAATCGCGACCTGCCAGTTGGCGAGGCTAGGAAGTGAAAAGTTAACTATCAATGGCGTTCCTTACTGTTTTATTTGTGTTGCTAGCGGTTTTCGTTTGTGTTTGCGCACGGCGTAAATGATACCAGTGACGCAGTCTGCCGTTAGTAGCGGCCATATTTTATCTCCGTGAGTTAAATGATTATTGCTCTGCCCCCTCAGTGGTTATCCATCATGAGCCGCGCAAATGCGTCGGTCCCTTTGGAATGAGCGAACACCATCAATACAGTGATACCCACCAATGAGTGATAGCAAAAGGGGTGGTTAACGGGTTATCAATCTAGGAAAAAAGCGAAAGTGGATTACTGCAGAGAGTCTATGCGGGAAATAGCGTGGTCTGTCTCGACTTTGACTTGATGTCTTTTGATGCTCCGTAWCTAGAGCTTTAGTYACACTACAGCATTTTATGCGGATGTAAAGGGCTTTTTAGAAACCCGGTGCCTTCATGTTTCGTGTTCGACTCAATCGGCAATGAGCGTTTGAATGTCTTTCGAAAATTTCGAATGTTGACAAATTTTCGAATATTTCAGATACTGAACAGTACATAGGCTTATACCGCCTGAAATCGAAGCCGAGAAAAATACGATGAATATGACAACACTGCCAAGTGCCGAAGAAATCACACTGGCTAAGCTTAGTAGCCAAGCGTTATCAGCCGTTATAGAAACCAATGGTGAAGCGCAAAAAATTCATGTCGTCGATAAGTCTGGTCAGAGTCATGAAGTCACTATTCCATCAAGTGCACTAAACATGATGATTGAGGTGCTGACGCAATTAGGCCATGGTAACTCAGTGAGTATTACCCCTATTCATGCTGAGCTTACCACGCAAGAAGGGGCTGACATGCTCAATATGTCTCGTCCGACATTTATCAAGCTGCTTGATGCTAATGAGATCCCATATAGTCGTAAAGGTAACCGTAGGAAGGTGGCCTATGCCGATTTGATGGCATATAAGAATCGCTTAGAAGATAAACGGCTAGCAGCACTTGCTGAACTATCAGCATTAGATCAAGAAATGGATATGGGGTATTGATGACATCCTATACGGTAATTTTAGACGCATGTGTTATGTACCCCGCGCCGCTTCGTAGCTATTTGATGTATTTGTCCAACACGGGGTTATTTAGAGCACGATGGACAGAACAAATACATGATGAATGGATCAGAAATCTTCTCAAAAATAATCCAGATATCGACCCAGAACGATTAGAGAGAACCAAACAGTTGATGAATGCGCATGTTCCTGACTGCTTGATTGAAGGATATGAGCCACTAATAGACGGGTTAACGTTACCTGATGTAGATGATAGACATGTTGTTGCCGCTGCCATTAAAGGGCAAGCAGAGTCTATCATCACCTTCAATTTAAAAGACTTCCCTTCAGAGGCACTTGATCCACTTGGTTTATCTGCCATACATCCAGACGAATTCCTATGCGACATGTTTGAACTAGATAGCAGCGCTTGCGTTAAGGCTGCTCAACAACAAAGGCATGGCCTGAAGAAGCCTCCCATGACTTCAGATGACTTTTTAGCCTGTTTGCAACGGCAAAAACTGCCTAGCTTTGTCTCAAAACTAAGAAGCTTCAGCTGCATGCTTTAGTCGAGTTCGTACATCAATATTAAGCGTCAGTGCTTGCCTAGCGTTATACCTACCACGCAACGCTCAGCGAAGGTTGCTTGGTAAAGCCGAGTTGTCTTTAAAAAGTTATGCCAGGCTGCAGACGAGGGTGTTGTACTTCGCGGTTGAATTCGCGTTCACTTTTTCATGAGCAAACAATCAAAAATTTGACGAAGCTATTATTTTCATATGGTTATCATGGCTCAGTATTTTAATTGACATATGTTTTTTCACATATATGATTTATCGTATATGTCGAAAAGAGAAAATGCAGATGTGTCACACACTCACTTTTTACAAAGCCTTATCCGAGCCCACTCGGCTGACCTCCCTATTGCTACTCTCACAGCATGGTGAGTTATGCGTATGCGATCTGATGGAGGCGTTAGCCCTGAGTCAACCCAAGATTTCTCGACATTTGGCGGAGCTACGTAAACATGATTTTGTGATAGGAGAGCGTCGTGGTAAGTGGGTCTATTACCGGTTGCATCCAGCTTTACCGGAGTGGATGCGCGGTATTTTACTGACCACGGTAAAACACAATCCTGCCATGTTGCCACCTGTTGAACCAACGGCCTTAAACCAGACTTGTTGTGAGGAAAAACAATAATATGAATGATAACGAACTCCCAAATATCACGGCCGATGCGTTTGATATTCCGTCGGTTGATAAGTTTGCTGTTCAGCGCTCGAGCCACTGCCCTCGTATCTTGCTGCTATATGGTTCCTTGCGGGCGCGTTCATACAGCCGACTGGTGGTTGAGGAAGCGGCGCGCCTACTGACGGCGATGGGGGCCGAGGCGAGGATTTATGATCCTAGCGCATTGCCGGCGGCCGATAGTGTAGATCCTTCACATGAGAAAGTGGCGGAATTGCGCGAGCTGATGATGTGGTCTGAAGGGCAGATTTGGTGTTCGCCTGAACGACACGGTTCGATGACCAGTATCATGAAAAGCCAAATCGACTGGGTGCCTCTAAGTCTTGGGGCCGTGAGACCAACCCAAGGCAAAGTGCTCGCAGTGATGCAAGTATGTGGGGGCTCCCAATCATTCAATACGGTTAATCAGCTCCGTGTTCTCGGCCGCTGGATGCGTATGTTTACCATTCCGAACCAATCATCAGTGCCCAAAGCCTATTTAGAGTTTGATGAACAAGGCCGGATGCTGCCATCGCCTTTTTATCAACGCATTGTTGATGTGGTGGAAGAGCTTATGAAATTTACGCTCTTACTTCGTGACAACAAAGACTATCTCGTTGATCGCTACTCTGAGCGCGTTGAGAGTGCCGATGAACTATCAGCACGTGTCAATCAACGTCAGATATAAAAAGGAAATATCGCGATGACTCAATCTGATACCTGTGCACCGTCGGCCGCGCAAAAAATGGGATGGCTCGATCGGTATTTAACCGTGTGGATTTTCCTCGCTATGGCCATTGGGGTCAGTATAGGGTGGATTTATCCAGAAGTGGCGACCCTCAGTGAGCGCTTATCGGTCGGGAGCACCAATGTGCCGCTGGCGATTGGCTTGATTTTAATGATGTATCCGCCACTGGCGAAAGTAAATTATCGCTTACTGGGCTCGGTTACGCGCGACAAAAAAGCCATCACGCTGTCGCTTATTATGAACTGGGTCGTGGGTCCCATTCTTATGTTCGCGCTGGCGGTGCTGTTTTTACGTGATGAGCCAGGCTACATGGCGGGAGTGATATTGATTGGCCTTGCCCGTTGTATCGCTATGGTCTTGGTGTGGAACGATATCAGTGGCGGTAATAAAGAGTATGGCGCGGCACTGGTGGCCATGAATAGCTTATTTCAGATCCTGACCTACAGTGTGATGGCATGGCTATTTATCACCGTTTTACCCCCCATGCTGGGCTTACAAAGTTTTGTGGTGGATGTGACCATGGGGGATATCGCACAAAGTGTGCTGATTTATCTGGGTATCCCTTTTTTGGCGGGCTATCTATCACGTACCGTGCTGGTCGCTAAAAAAGGTGAACAATGGTACGAAGACGTCTTTTTGCCACGTATTTCCCCGATGACGTTAATCGCGCTGTTGGCTACCATTGTGTTGATGTTTAGCCTCAAAGGGGAAGCGATTATTGCGCTGCCACTTGATGTGTTACGCATTGCCGTGCCGCTAGTAAGCTACTTTGTGCTGATGTTCTTTATTAGCTTTTTTGTGGGCAAAAAACTGGGGATCCCGTATGACCGCAATGCGTCAATTGCGTTTACCTCATCCGGCAATAACTTTGAGTTAGCCATTGCGGTGGCGATAGCGGTGTTTGGTATTCACTCAGATCAAGCCTTTGCAGGGGTGATTGGGCCGCTGGTGGAAGTGCCTGTGTTGATTGCCTTGGTGAATGTCGCGCTAAGAATGAAGCGACGCTATACGACTTAATATGAAGCTTTTATGAATCCCTGTCTGTGAGGGTTGCATGCCGGCTTAGGTTTATTAATATGCGTATATCCATATATGCATTTAGCGGAGTGTAGTGAGAGAGCCTATGTTGCCTCATCAGTTTTTTAAATTATTGGCCGATGAAACGCGCGTGCGATGTTTACTGCTTATTGCCCGTGAAGGGCAGTTATGTGTGTGCGAGCTCACCGAAGCGCTGGACACCTCGCAGCCGAAGATCTCACGTCATTTGGCGCAACTGCGGGCCAGTGGTGTGTTGGTTGATACGCGCCAAGGGCAATGGGTGTTTTATCGCTTAGCCGCTGACTTACCCGGCTGGATGCGCAAACAAATTCAGGGGTTAGTTGATTCCAACTGCCTAAAAGACACTTATCAAGAAGATATCACGCGGCTGGCCAAAATGGCGTCACGCCCCACCTGCTGCGTGTAAAGGAGAAAGCAATGACAATTAAAGTCGGAATCAATGGGTTTGGCCGTATTGGTCGTTTGGCATTAAGGGCAGCATTTGATTGGCCAGAGCTCGAGTTTGTGCATATTAACGATGTGGCGGGAGATACCGAAACGCTGGCGCATTTGCTGGAGTTTGATTCGGTGCAAGGACGCTGGCATCACGCGGTGAGTGTAGAAGGCAACCGCGTACAGATTAACGGCCAAACACTGACGACAAGCCAAGAAAAAGCGATTGATGCCGTCGATTGGTCAGGCTGCGATGTGGTGATTGAGGCAACCGGAAAACACCGTGACGCGGATCTGCTGCAACAATATTTGGACCAAGGCGTAAAGCGCGTGGTGGTCTCTGCGCCGGTCAAAGATGAGCGTGTGGCGAATATCGTAGTGGGGGTGAATGACGCGATTTTTGATCCGAGCAAACATCGGATCGTTACCGCAGCGTCGTGTACCACGAACTGCTTGGCTCCGATTGTGAAAGTGATCCATGAAAATCTGGGGATTGCGCAGTCGACCTTCACTACCATTCATGATTTAACCAATACCCAAACGATTTTAGATGCGCCGCATAAAGACTTACGTCGTGCCCGCGCCTGCGGCATGAGTTTGATCCCGACTACTACAGGGTCGGCGACCGCTATCGTAGAAATTTTCCCGGATCTAAAAGGCAAGATTAACGGCCATGCAGTGCGTGTCCCCCTTGCCAATGCGTCGCTAACGGATGTGATCTTTGATGTGGAAACCGATACCACCGCCGACGAGGTGAACGCACTGTTGCAAGAAGCCGCGGATGGCGAGCTCAAGGGCATTCTTGGCTTTGAGGCGCGTCCTTTAGTCTCGATAGATTACCGTGGTGATCAGCGCTCCACCATTGTCGATGGTTTATCCACCATGGTGGTGGGTAAGCGTATGGTCAAAATCTATGCGTGGTATGACAACGAAATGGGGTATGCCACGCGCACCGCTGAGTTAGTGCGCAACGTCGGCGGCGTTGATCAGTAATCGCTTTTTTATAGGGTAGCGATGTGTGCCCAGTGCCGCATCGCCCTTTTGGGTATGTGAATCGATGACCACTATGTTTGCTCAATTAAGCCAATCTGTGCGCCAGTATATGCTGGTCACCTTTAATTATTGGAATTTCACCATCACCGACGGTGCACTGCGGATGCTGGTGGTGCTGTATTTTTATGAGTTGGGCTACGGCACGTTAGAAATCGCCTCGCTGTTTTTGTTTTACGAATTTTTCGGGGTGGTCACTAACCTTATCGGTGGATGGCTCGGTGCGCGTTTAGGCCTTAATCGCACCATGAATATTGGCCTTGGCATGCAAATTATCGCGCTTGCCATGTTAGCCGTGCCAGCCGGTTGGCTCACCATTCCTTGGGTGATGGCGGCTCAAGCCTTGTCTGGAATTGCAAAGGATCTGAACAAGATGAGCGCTAAAAGCGCGATTAAAACCTTAGTGCCTGACAACGCACAGGGAGCGCTGTTTAAGTGGATTGCAATCTTGACCGGTTCGAAGAATGCACTCAAAGGCGTAGGCTTTTTTGTCGGTGGCGCCTTGCTCTCATTGATTGGCTTTCAGTATGCGGTGGCGGCGATGGCGGGTGTGTTGAGTTTGGTGTTTATCGGCAGTGTGGTATCGCTCAATGCGGAGTTGGGGAAAGCGAAGAGTAAGCCTAAGTTTTCGGAAATCTTTTCCAAGTCTCGCAGCGTGAATATCCTCTCGGCAGCACGTTTATTTCTTTTCGGGGCAAGAGATGTGTGGTTTGTGGTGGCGTTGCCAATTTATCTTGGCACCACATTTGGTTGGAGCCACAGTGCGGTGGGCGGCTTTCTTGCGCTATGGGTGATCGCTTACGGCGTGGTGCAAGGGATTGCGCCGAAAATTACCGGGCGCCAAGCTGGCCATTCGCCGGGCGGTAAAGCGGCGTTAGGTTGGGCAGGTTTATTGGCGGTGGTGACGGGTATTATTGCTTACGCGATTGGCGAACAGTGGTATCCGCAAGGGGTGATTATTGTTGGACTCATGGTATTTGGGGCGATATTTGCGATTAACTCGTCACTGCATTCCTACTTGATTGTCAGCTACGCCAAAGGCGACGGCGTGTCGCTGGATGTAGGATTTTATTATATGGCGAACGCCATGGGGCGCTTAATTGGCACCGTGTTATCCGGTTGGGTTTTCCAAGTATGGGGATTGGCGGCATGCCTTTGGGTATCGTTTGGGTTTCTCACCGTAACCACGGTCATTTCGCTGGGGTTACCGAACCGTCAACCACAACCGCTGCAGCCTTCGTCATAAGCGCAGAGTGAGATAAATGCCACCCAGCAGGCTGGGTGGCATTTTGATTACCATTTAAACACGGTACTGAGGCGACGCAGCTCTTCACCGACGGATGCCAAGTCCTGGCTGGCTACCGAGGTCTGCTCAGAGGCTTGTGAAGTTTGGTCGGCCACATCTTGAATGGTATTCATGCGTTGACTGACATCTTCCGCCGCGTGCCCTTGCTCTTTGACGGCTTGTGCGATTTGGGTGTTCATTTCCGTGATATTGCTAATTTCTGCTGAAATAGACTCAAGCGCTTCACGAACTTGTTCGGTTTGCTCGACCACTTCTTCGACTTGTTGCTTACTTTTCACCATTTCACTCACGGCGGATTCGGCACCTGCTTTAAGGGTCTCGATCATTTTTTCGATCTCGACGGTCGATTCTTGGGTCTTCTGTGCCAGTGAACGGACTTCATCCGCCACTACTGCAAAGCCACGACCTTGCTCACCCGCGCGGGCGGCTTCGATGGCGGCATTGAGTGCGAGTAAGTTGGTTTGATCCGAAATCCCCTTGATCACATCCAAGATAGACGCGATGTTCTCACTGTCATCTTTTACTGTGTTAATGACTGACTCGGACTGTCCAATGGCTTCCGCTAAGGTCGAAATACCGGCGACTGTGGTGCCCACTAACGCGTTTCCGCGTTGTGCTTGATCGTTCGCCTGATGGGCGGAGTCCGAAGTTGCCTCTGCTTTATGCGCCACTTCTTGTGCTGAGGCGCTCATTTGTGTTGCTGCTGCGGCCACTTGTTCAATATCCTGCTTCTGTGTCTTCACGCCGTGGGAGGTTTCGTTGGTCAGCGAAGACAATTCCTCTGACGAATTGGCGATGCGGGTAATGTTGTCCGACAAATCGCCAATCATGGTTTTTAGGCGGGTCGACATAGTGGAAATGGATCCGAGCAGCTCACCAATTTCATCTTTCCTATCGGTCGCCATGTTGACGCTTAAATCGCCATTGGCAATTTTCTGACTTGCTGCCACTGCGCGCTGTAAAGGCGGCACGATCATGGCGGTCATCAGCCAAGAGACGCCGATACCGATTGCAATGGCGACGCCAGCAAGTACGATATTAGTGATCAGCATGCTTTGCTCATTTTTAGCGAGTTTTTGTTTACCCATGTCACGGCCTTTCTCAGCGAGATCTTCCACCGCTCTCGCTTTGGTTAACATGGTGTCGTTAATCGCTCGACGTTGTTGATATGCACTGACGTAGGTTTGGAATGCGTTTCGATAGGATGCGATGCCTTGTCGAACGGCTGACGTGTCTATTTCATCTGGAAGGGTATCGATCAGCTTGTCCATGTCGGCTAGCTTTTGGTTAACGGCTTCCGTGAATTGCGCATCGCTGGATAGTATATAATTCTTCTCGGCGCGACGAGACTCTAGCATCCATTTAATTAAGCGATTCGCTTCATCGGCAATTTTTAACGTATCAATGATCACTTCCGGCGAGCGCCCTTGGGCAAGATAACGATTGACGCGATCCTTTTGCGTTTGACGAATGCCTATAAGCGCTTGCTCAATCCGCCGAGCTTGATCGCGCATCCCCGTTTCCGCTTGCGCGAGTTTATCATACTGGGCCACATACTGATCCATCGCCGCTTGGTACGCTTTATTTTCAGTCATGATTTGCGAGAGCAGCGTTTTCGTTTGTTGATCACTGACTTTGGCAGTTGTAGTGGTCGCTTGCTGATTGATGGTATCGGTGAGTTGTTTAATTTCCGCCACATAGCTGTTGTCGCGGCGCAAAATAAAATTCTTTTCGGTAATCCGTACTTCTTTTATGTATTTTACTATTCGATTGAGATCATCAGCTGCCGAGACTTCATTATTGAGCTGAGCCACGCCGGTGACAGCGTTCAGCGTCACTAATGCGGTTAATAACACCAAAATACCAAATGCGATCATCAGCTTAAGCCGCACTTTAAGGTTATACATCCATTTCATTGGGCGCCTATTCAGTTGAGGTGGGACCTATTCAATATAGTGGAATTTTACTAACTGACATGTTTTCACTCTAAGGGGACACTATGGTGTGCGCCTTGGCGTATGATTTTTCGGTGGCCTCGTACTCCTTCCATTCTGCGACGATCAGCGACTTGAACAGCTTTTTCGAATAACTCCAACAAGCTGAACGGCCGACTTTCTCGTTGTGGCTTTTTATACTGCAAAGAGAAAAAGGAGGACGTATGGGAAAACTGATCGATGGTGTGTGGCACGATGTGTGGTATGACACCCAATCATCCGGCGGCCGATTTATCCGTGAAGACGCTGGGTTTCGTCATTGGATAACGCCTGATGGAGATGCAGGGCCCAGCGGGAGCGCGGGCTTTAAAGCAGAATCAGGACGTTATCATCTCTATGTCTCTTTGGCATGCCCTTGGGCGCATCGCACCCTGATTATGCGTCATTTGAAAGGACTTGAGCCTCATATTGCTGTCACTGTGGTGGCGCCTGAGATGCTAGAACATGGCTGGACGTTTTCGAAGCCAGAGCCCTTATATGGGTTTGACTACGCGCACCAGTTGTATACCAAAGCCAAACCTGACTACACCGGACGGGTCACTGTGCCAATTTTATGGGACAAGCAAACCGAGACCATTGTCAGTAATGAATCCGCCGACATAATTCGAATGTTCAATTCGGCATTTGATGGTATTACGGGCAATCATGACGATTATTACCCAGAAAACCTACGTGCAGCGATTGATCAGTGGAACGAGTTTGTTTATCCCAATGTGAACAATGGCGTGTATAAATGCGGCTTTGCCACTGAGCAAGCGGCCTATGAAGACGCTTTTGATAAGTTATTTACTGCCTTGACGGTATTGGACGATCATTTAAGTCGTCACCGTTACCTTGCCGGAAATCAGATCACAGAAGCCGATTGGCGTTTGTTCACCACCTTAATTCGTTTTGATCCTGTCTACGTGGGCCACTTTAAATGTAACAAGCAACGTATTGCCGATTACTGCAATTTGTTCTGCTACATGAAAGAGCTGTTTCAAGTGCCAGGGGTGGCTGAGACCGTCGATATGCAGCACATCAAAACCCATTACTATTACAGCCACGGGAATATCAATCCAACCCGAATTGTACCGAAAGGACCGGAGCAAGATTTATGGTCGCCGCATGGGCGGGCATCACTAACAAGTGGGAAATGATAGGGCAGTTAACGACACAACAACGAAAAAGGGCCAGCAGATGCTGGCCCTTAAAGATGGTGGTGGAGGAAGGATTCGAACCTTCGAAGGCTGAGCCGTCAGATTTACAGTCTGATCCCTTTGACCGCTCGGGAAYYCCACCACGGRGTSTTRCTTTGTAAAAGTGGTGGTGGRRGAAGGATTCGAACCTTCGAAGGCTGAGCCGTCAGATTTACAGTCTGATCCCTTTGACCGCTCGGGAATCCCACCACGCGAACGGGGCGAATATTATCAAACCGACTGGTGCTGTAAAGGATTTTCTTGATCCCGTGTAGCGGTTGATGTTTTTTTCAACGCTTTACGGCGTTTTTGACCGCCAACATCGAATTTTATGCGTTTTTTGAAACCGTTGCTTATTGCCGCAGTCTTATGCCCAGTTTCGATGATGTGTGGGAGATCATAATCCTGCATATCGCTGATAGATAAATCAAAAAGGAATTATACGTTCTGATCGAATCTCATATTTGGATGTAATAAGTATAAAAAATAGCGTCTTTACAATTCTTTAAGGACAAAACAAAGCAGATCAGTACACTGGTGCTATTCAAATTATAAGGTGTGATGCAATGAAAAAAGGGATGCTACTGGGCGCCGTGATATTGGCTGGCGTTGCGTTCTGGTTATGGAGTGGGTCGGGGCCCACGAACGAAGATGCGGCAACCTCCGCTCCAAGCGCGCGCGCTGTGGATGTGATGACAGCGGAAGTGGAAACCAGACCGATTGCGCCGTCGTTATCTTTGGTGGGGAATGTCAAAGCCCACCAACAGATTAATATCGAATCGGAAGTGTCGGCGCGCATTGAAACTGTTCACGTTAAGCCGGGCGAAACCGTGCAAAAAGGGGCGCCGTTGGTAACCTTTAATCGCGCCAAAGCTCAAGCCGCGGTGCTGGAAGCGTCGGCTTACCTCAATGACGAGCAGCGCAAGCTAAAAGAGTATACCAAGCTGGCGCAGCGTGGTGCGTTAACGCAAACCGAGTTGGATGCACAGCAAGCGAGTGTCAATATCGCCAAGGCGCGTTTGCAATCGGCGCAATCTGATTTAGATGATCACCGTTTAATTGCGCCTTTTTCGGGTCGCATTGGTTTGTTTGATTTAAGTGTCGGGCAGCGCGTCGATGTGGGCGAGTCGCTCTTTAGTCTCGATAATCTTTCGCAGATGAACCTTGATATTCAAGTACCAGAACAATATATCGGGTTGCTGTACCCCAATATGCCAGTGGCGGTCACGTCGCAAGCCTATCCCGATGAGGCCTTTACCGGCACGGTGAGTGTGGTGGACTCTCGGGTGGATAAAGACGCGCTATCAGTCAGTGTGCGCGTCGCGCTAGATAATCCTGAACGCCAATTGCAGCCCGGTATGCTGATGGAGGCAAAACTGACTTTGCCTGAGCAGCAAGCGGTGATAGTGCCTGTGCAAGCTCTGCAATATTCCGGCACACGACGTTATGTTTTCCGGATTGATGATGAAGGCATTGCTCATCGTACTGAAATCACCCTTGGCGCGCGGATTGATAACCAAGTGGTGGTAAGTAAAGGACTTGAACCGGGCCAAAACATCGTCGTACAAGGCCTGGTGAATATGCGCGATGGTGCACAAGTGTCGGTATTGAATGCGGAAGCGCGTAAAAACCAAGCTGATGATCAAAGTCGTGTGACTGAGACCGTTTCTGAGACGGAGGCCAGCTAATGTGGTTGTCTGATGTCTCGGTAAAACGGCCAGTGATGGCGATTGTGTTGAGTTTGCTGTTATGTGTTTTCGGGGCGGTTTCTTTCTCGACCTTATCAGTGCGTGAGATGCCGGATATTGATAGCCCTGTGGTGAGTATTTCCACGCGCTACTCAGGCGCGTCGGCGAGTATTATGGAAAGCCAAGTCACGCAATTGATTGAAGATGAGCTCTCCGGCATTAGCGGTATTGAAGAGATCACCTCGGTTAGTCGCAATGGCTCATCACGGATCACGGTGGAGTTCAAACTCGATCATCCGCTGACCGAAGGGGTGAGTGATGTGCGTGATGCCGTGGCACGCGCACAAGGAGGACTGCCCGATGATGCCAATGATCCGATTGTGTACAAAGACAACGGCACCGGCGAAGCGGCGGTTTATATCAACCTGGCCTCGTCAGAAATGGACCGCAACCAACTGACGGAATATGCCCAACGTACTCTCGAAGACAGATTCAGTTTGATCTCAGGCGTGAGCTCGGTCGATTTATACGGCGCGCTGTATAAAGTGATGTATGTGAAACTGAATCCAACCCAAATGGCGGGGCACGGTGTTACCACCCAAGATATTCTTGATGCATTGCGGGATGAAAACTTAGAAAGTCCGGGCGGGGAAATCCGCAATGACGTGATGACCATGCCAGTGCGTAGTGATCGGTTATACCGTGATGCGGAGGACTTTAAACAACTGGTGGTGCGCACTACGGCGAATGGCACTGCGATTTATCTGTCGGATGTGGCGGAGGTGGCAATTGGTTCACGCAATGAAGATGCTACCTACAAAAACAACGGTATCAATAACTTAAGTTTGGCGCTGATCCCACAGTCCGATGCCAACCCGCTTTATATTTCTGACCGCGCTCACAAGCTTGTCGATGAAATGCAGGCCTTCCTGCCCGAAGGCACGCGCCTTTGGGTCGATTACGACACCACGGTGTTTATTGATCGCTCGATTGAAGAGGTGTACAGCACCCTGTTTATCACTGGGGCATTGGTGGTGTTAGTGCTGTATATCTTTATTGGCCAAGCGCGCGCCACCTTGATCCCAGCAGTGACTGTGCCTGTGTCCTTGATATCCGCCTTTATCGTTGCCTCGGCGATGGGCTTTTCCATCAACCTGCTGACTTTAATGGCGCTCATTCTCGCGATTGGTCTGGTGGTGGATGATGCCATTGTGGTGGTCGAAAATATTTTCCACCACTTACAGCAAGGCGATCCACCTTTGGTGGCCGCTTACCGTGGCGCACGGGAGGTGGGTTTTGCGGTGATTGCCACCACGGCGGTGTTGGTGATGGTGTTCCTCCCCATTACCTACATGGATGGCATGATTGGTAAGCTGTTCACCGAGTTTGCCGTGATGCTTGCCGTCACTGTGCTCTGTTCGTCCCTCATTGCGTTAACGCTCACGCCGGTGCTTGGCAGTAAATTACTGCGCTTAAATGTGGCATCGACTCCCGTAAACCGTGTTATCACTCGTGGGTTTGATGTGCTTGAAGGCTACTATCGCCGTGCGTTGGGGCATGTACTGCGCTGGCGTTGGGTGGCACCTGTGGTCATTCTGCTTTGTATTGGTGGCAGTGGTGTGTTGATGCAGCACTTACCATCGCAATTAGTGCCACAAGAAGATCGTGGGGTGTTGCTGGCGTTTGTCCGTGGTGCGGAAGGCACCGCCTATAACCGCATGGTGGGCAACATTGAGCAAATTGAGCAGCGCTTGATGCCCTTAGTTGAAGCGGGCACTTTGAGTTCGGTGAGCTTGCAGACGCCAGCGTTTGGCGGTCGAGCGGGAGATCAAACGGGCTTTGTGATCATGCTATTGCCGGACTGGGATGAGCGCGATCGCTCCGCTCAAGATATCTTGGCGGAAGTCCGTCAGGTGTTAAATGGTGTGCCAGACGTGCAAGTGTTTCCGTTTGCGCCTGGCTTTGGTGGGGGGAGCTCAGAGCCCGTGCAGTTTGTATTGAGTGGCCCAGACTATCCTGAGCTTCACCGCTGGGCGGAAAAACTGGGAGAAATAGGTCGTGAGGCGGGCATGATTGATAGCCCAGATTATGACTACAACCAAACTACCCCTGAGCTAGTGGTTAAAGTGGATCGTCGTCGCGCCTCTGAACTCGGCATTTCGGTGCGGGATGTGTCCGATACGTTAGAGGTGATGCTTGGTGGCCGGGCACAGACCAGCTATGTGGATCGTGGTGAAGAATACGATGTGTATGTACGCGGCGATGAAAAGGCCTTTAGCAGTAAAGGCGATCTCAGTCGTATTTATATGCGCAGCCGCAGCGGCAAGTTGGTTTCGCTCGATGCAGTGACCACGGTGGAAGAAACAGCGTCCGCGCAGCGTTTAAGCCATACCAACAAGCAAAAATCGATTACCCTATCAGCACACTTAGGTGAGGGAGTGACGCTGGGACAAGCACTCGATTATCTGGATAAGGTCGCGGCTGAGAATTTGCCAGCCGATATTTCGGTGGGCTATTCAGGGGAGTCGAAAGATTTTCGTGACAACCAAACCAGTGTGCTGGTGGTGTTTGGTTTGGCGCTTTTGGTGTCGTACTTGGTGTTAGCGGCGCAATTTGAAAGCTTTATCAACCCCTTGGTGGTGATGTTGACGGTGCCCATGGGGATGCTGGGCGGCTTTTTAGGCCTATGGCTTACCAACCAAGGGATCAATATTTACAGCCAAATTGGTCTGATTATGCTGATTGGGATGGTGACGAAAAACGGTATCTTGATCGTGGAGTTTGCCAACCAATTGCGTGACCGCGGCATTGCATTTGAAAAAGCGATTATCGATGCGTCAGTCCGTCGCTTGCGACCGATTCTGATGACGGCGTTTACCACCTTGGCAGGGATGATCCCACTGATCCTCTCCACTGGCGCGGGGGCTGAAAGTCGTATCGCGGTTGGGACGGTGATCTTCACTGGCATGGCCTTTGCGACCTTTGTTACCTTGCTGGTGATCCCAGCGATGTATCGTCTGCTCTCTATTCATACTCACTCGCCTGAGTATGTGGCACAGCAGTTGGATAAAGCGCTCGCGGTGGAAACTGTGCATCGGGCCAGTCATGGTGAGTTTGATACCCATCCGCATGATGAGCCGCATAAATAACCGCTGTTGTATTCTCGATACAAAAACCGCCTCATTCCGAGGCGGTTTTTTATGTTTTGTCGCTGCCAGTAGATGCGCGCAGTTACGCGTTCTCGGCTTGTTTGCGTTGCAGTGCGGCTTGTACGTCCGCTTGGTTGGCGAGGTAGTCATCTAAGCCACGCTGACGCAAGTGGCAGGCTGGACATTCACCACAGCCAGTGCCTTTAATGCCGTTATAACAGGTTAGGGTGTGGTCGCGCACAAAATCGAGAGCGTGATACTGGTCGGCCAGTGCCCACGTTTCAGCTTTATTAAGCCACATCAATGGTGTGACTAAGGCGAGTTTTCTGTCCATGCCGCGCTCAAGGGCCTGCTGCATTGATTGAATAAAATCGTTACGACAATCGGGATAGCCAGAAAAGTCGGTTTCGCAGACACCGGTGATCACTGCCTCAGCGCCAATTTGATAGGCGTAAATACCCGCCAAAGTCAAAAACAAGATATTACGTCCCGGCACAAAGGAATTGGGTAGGCCGTTTTCGTTCAGTGCATTGGAAACAGGAATGTTGTCGCGTGTGAGCGAGCTAATCGCCAATTCATTGAGCAAACCAACATCCAATACCTTATGCGCACTGACTTTGCGGTTTGCAGCAATCTCACGAGCAACATCAATTTCTTGCTTGTGGCGCTGGTTATAGTCGAAAGTGAGGCAATGCACTTCGTCGTACTCTGCTTGCGCTTGAATCAAACAGGTGGTTGAATCCTGTCCTCCGCTAAATACCACAACGGCTTTTTTCATTGGTTTGTCCTTTGGCGGTGCTACTTACCCAGTGTTACACAGAGCACGGATGGTACCCCTGTGTGGTATCGACAGCAAGCCAGATGCGATGATGCAATCCGTTAGTCAGCACGCAATTTGTTCCCTCTTTGTTTGCTAAGCTACGCCTTGATGGTTGATTTATAAAGGACATTCACAAGTCATGGACGGACTTGAACCGCAAGCTATCCCCAGCCTGTGCCGTACGCCTATCTCGGGTATTTTTGTCAGAGTATGTCACCCTGAGCACATCGACGCTGTCTTGATGCGAGAAAGTAAAGACAGACCGAACGGTCGGTATAATCGTCAGGGTGAAAGCGCGCTGTATTTAACCGAGAGTGCAGAGAGTGCGCGCGTAGCCATGCAAAAGTACGCCAGCCAGATCACAACGCCACGCCTGCTTGTGCGGTATCAGGTTGACCCCTGTGAGCTGGTAGATTTGCGTCATCCTGAACTCCAGCAATACAAAACCTTATCCAGCGTTGATTGGCAAGCGGCCTTAGCAAAAGGCGAATCTCCATCCAGTTGGTGGGTGGCCGATAAACTGAGAAGTGGTAATGAAATTGGCTTGATTGACCCGTCGCGAAAAGATCCCAGCACTTGGCATATCACCTTGTTTCGCTGGAACGCCCCAGGCGCGCCGGCTGTGACTAGAGTGGGCGAGCCTGAAGAGATTAGTTTGGAATAAAGTTACTGTTTCGCCACAAAGGCTTTTAACCCTTCGAGCGTCTCGGCTGGGATAGGGCAGCTTTTACCGGTTTTAAAATCGCAGTAGACAATCAAAGCCTCGCCCTCGGCCACACAGCGTTCTTGATTGTGGCTGTAGATTTCATACTTCATCGCATAGCGCTTTTCTTGAATATCCTCCACCCAAGCGACGGTGGTGATGGTATCTGGATACACCAAAGGGGCGCGATAATCGCAGCGGGTTGAGGCGACTACGGGGCCAACATGCAGTCGTTTGGCTAGCTCGAACACTTCCAATTTTTCAAGCATTACCACGCGTACATCTTCAAAGTAGCGAAAATACACGGTGTTATTGATATGTTGCAGGGCATCCATGTCATTCCAAACAATCGCCTGCGTATGAGAGAGCGGGTAGTTTTCTACTGGGATATTTGCCACAAGACAATCCTCCTTAATTGTGTGCCTTGATTGCACACCAAGCCCAATGACAAGACAAGTCGAGCAGGTATAAATACGGAGCTTTGTCTAACAATGACGTAACAAAATACATGACTCGACAAAGCGGTTCTCAATGCGGGTGGCGCTAATCGGTTAATGTGGCAGCAATCAGATTCTGGTATGATACGCCCCCTTTGGCCGTGCTTGGGCGCGGCATGATTTACTTTTGTTGTGGATACGACTTTGACTGATACCGCTTTTTCCTCGCTTGCGTTACCCGCTGATTTACTCGATAACTTAGCAACCTTGGGTTATACGCACATGACGCCCATTCAGGCGCAGAGCTTACCGTCTGTGCTTAGTGGGAAAGATATTATTGCCCAAGCAAAAACCGGCTCGGGGAAAACGGCGGCGTTTAGCCTGGGCGTGTTAGCCAAACTGAACGTAAAACGCTTTCGCGTGCAATCTTTGGTGCTGTGTCCAACCCGTGAGCTGGCCGAGCAAGTGGCGGTTGAGATGCGTAAGTTGGCGCGTGGTCGTCATAATGTCAAAGTACTGACGCTGTGCGGTGGAGTATCGATTGGCCCACAAATTGGCTCACTGGAGCATGGTGCACACATTATTGTCGGCACTCCGGGGCGTGTGGATGACCATTTACGTAAGGGCACCTTGCGTCTCGATGACGTTGAGACTTTGGTGTTGGATGAAGCCGACCAGATGCTGGATATGGGCTTCCAAGATACCTTGGATGCTATCATTGCGCGTGTTCCTGTTCATCGCCAAACTTTGTTATTCAGCGCTACCTTCCCGCGCTCGATCAATGCGATTGCCCAGCGAGTGCTTAGCCACCCTGTCTCCGTTAAAGTGGATGAGGTGCAAACGCAAAGCACAATCACGCAACACGTTTATAAAGTCGATGACAACAAGCAGCGTTATCAAGCGTTAAAGTTACTTTTATTGCACTTTCAGCCGCAAAGCTGCGTGGTGTTTTGTACAACCAAAGCTCAAACACAACAAGTCTGCGATAACCTAGAAGATGATGGTTTTAGCGCCGTTGCCTTGCATGGTGATATTGAACAGCGTGGCCGTGAGCGCACCTTGGTAAAATTTGCCAACAAAAGTGCGTCCGTGCTGGTGGCCACTGATGTGGCCGCGCGAGGCTTAGACATTGATGACATGGATATGGTGATCAACTATCAACTCGCCCACGATCCGCAAACTCATGTACACCGCGTCGGCCGTACCGGTCGCGCTGGCAAAAAAGGGGTGGCGTGTTCGTTATATAACGATGCCGAGCACTATAAGCTGGCGATGATTGGCGATCAGTATGATCGTGATTTTCTCCCCGAAGCTCTGCCGCCGCAGCATTTGCTCGACACTGCGCCTTACCAGCCTGAGATGGCAACCTTGATGATTGACTCAGGTAAAAAGCAAAAAGTACGTGCGGGTGATATTTTAGGTGCGCTGACTGGCCAAGCGGGCATTGATGGTAAGCAGGTCGGCAAAATCAATGTACTCGACAATGTGGCGTTTATTGCCGTGTCACAATCTTGCGTTAAAGCCGCATTGCGTAAACTCAATGATGGAAAAGTTAAAGGTCGCACTATTCGCGCCCGCCGGATTTAGTTTGTAAGGACATATCAAAGATATAACCAAGGAATAAGCATGACGAACAAGGATGTTGTTCTCGCGTTTTGGGAAGCCATGCAACGAAATGACTTCTCAAAAGCGAGTGAGTACTTCAGTGATGACTATCAATGCTTCTGGCCTCAGTCAGGAGAATTGATCGTTGGGCGCGATGACTTTGTCGCACTAAACACGGCCTATCCTGCAAATGGTCTATGGCAATTCTCTGTTTACTCTTGCGTCGCTGAAGGCGATAGGGTGGTGACAGATGTTGGAGTGACTGATGGTGTCGTAAACGATCGAGTCATCACTTTTCATACACTGAAGGCTGGTCGTATCGCGTATCAACAAGAGTTTTGGCCTGACGACATGCCAGCACCTGAATGGCGATCCAATTGGGTGAGGCGTGTTGGCAATGGGCTGAATCTTTCTAAGCACGGATCGCAATCGCGATAAGAAGGGCATCACTTGCGGAGTCCCTACGTTAATCTACTCTATTTCAATCGCTTAATGATAAGCGCTACATAATACCCCGTTGGTATTGTGCGCGTTGGCATGGAGTTATAGATGAAAAAATATTTTGAGAACTTAGCCAAAGCTTTGCTCGGCCAGCCATTTGGTAGCCTTAGTTCGGGAGAACAGAAAGTCATTGAAAGCATTGCCAATAACACGGCAGTGTCTGAGAACGTCAACAAGTCCTTCCACGAAAGTCTGACCACTGGGCAAATGGTGGCGGACAAAATTGCCTCATTTGGTGGCTCTTGGTCATTTATCGGGCTTTTCTTCGCATTCATCATTGGCTGGATTGTCGTGAATACGGTTTGGTTAGTGGGAGACGCGTCATTCGATCCCTATCCCTTTATTTTGCTGAACCTTGGGTTATCCAGTCTGGCGGCTTTCCAAGCGCCGATCATCATGATGTCGCAAAACCGCCAAGCGGCAAAAGATAGGATGGAGCAAAAAGCCACCTACGAAATCAATCTAAAACTCGAGCTTGAACTAATGCGCCTGCACGACAAGTTTGATGCTCTGCAGGCGCGGGTAGATGAAAAAAATCATTGAAAATGAATGTTTTTTATTAAATCCAGGTAAAAAGAGGCTTGCTGTTTTCCTGTTTAATTATTCATTGAATAAACATAATTGAGCACGTTATCACCACAAGGACGATCCGGTCTTATTTAGTCTCAAGGGGGGACGGATAACACTCGTTTAGAATACGACACTCAGGATGTAAACATGAAAAAGCAGTTTCTATTAGCGACGCTGGTGCTCGCACCCTTGTCTGTGGCCCATGCGACGGGGCCGTATATTGGTGTTTCAGTGGGTCAAAGCAATTTTGATGATGCCTTTATAAATGCCGAGGCCTTTGGTATCAGCGCTTCCCAAGATGTGGAGCTAGATGATACCAGCAGTACTGCCGGTGCTATCTATGCCGGTTATGCCTTTAATGATTACTTAGGCGCAGAAGTCAGCCTTGGTGGTTATGATGCGCTGAATGGTGATTACTACTCCATTGGCGACATGATGTACTTTGCGGTACAGCCCAAATTTACCCTTCCTTTAAATGACCGTTTTAATTTATTCGCCAAAGCGGGTTTAGCATATTTTGAGGCTGAAGTGGCGGTTTCTAATGCTATCTTCGGCTTATCAGGCAACAGTACCGTCTCGGATGATACCGTCGGTGGCATGCTAAGCGCAGGTGCTGAGTTTTATATGACAGATCAGTTGAGTGTACGCGCCTCGTGGGACTATATGCGTCCTGAGTTAGACTTATATCAAGGTGCACAAGCGACAGTTTCTGCGGATGTTGATATCAATACTTTATCCGTTGGGATGAGCTATCATTTCTGAAGTCTAAAAGTGGGGCTTGGGACTCTGGGCCCCTGTTTCTTCTCCTAGCTGAGAGCGAGTATTTTTTCGTGCAAGAAAACAATCTCAGACGTCTCTACCAGTTAATCTCTCGCTATACCGTACAGCACGCTCATCAAGTAACAATCGAGGAACTTGAGTCGGCCTTTTCGACTTCTCGCCGTAATACCAGCAACGTGTTGAGAGAACTCGATAGTCTTGGTTGGATTGACTGGACACCTGCTGTGGGTAGGGGGAAACCAAGTGAGCTTTTTATTCGAGTGACATTTGCTAGCACCTTATTTGATGTGATCAAACGGCAGCTTAATGAAGGGCGTTTTGACTTAATCAGTAAGCTACTCACCGCGTATGGTGACTTGGCCGCACGGATTTTGGCCAGTGCAGTGGAAGAGCAAAATACGGTGAATAAGAGTAACAATCGTTTATTGGTTGCTCGTTATCCTTGGGTGGATGAACTCGATCCGGCAGTCACAATTCGACGCGCGGAGCTACATATCATCAGCAGCCTTTACGATACCTTGGTGCAGCAAGATTCGTTCGGCAATATTGTTGCGGGGGTTGCGCATGAATGGCGGGTGGTAGAACAAGAGATTATCTTTTATTTACGCGACCGTGTGCAGCGCCACGATGGTTTATATCTCAGTGTGACTGATGTTGCGTGGAGTCTTGAACGGCTCAAGCATGCCCAATGTCCCGTTTCCCCTATTTTTCAGAGCATTCTCTCCGTGACGGTACTTGGGGAACATAGTTTGTCTGTCAAGTTGGCCGAGAAAAACCCTCTGTTTCTGTATGCGCTTGCTACCCCGCATGCCAGCATTCTGTGTCCTGAGAAAACCCCATTCAGTAAGAAGCACCATGTGCATATTGGAACTGGTGCTTTTAAGGTCAGTGAATGGGACAGCGAAAAACTGACATTACAACGGCATACCCAATACTTTCAAAAAAATGCATTGCTGGACCAGGTTACTCTCTCGCATGCCGGTGAAGAGATCACCAGTGCAATGAGTTTTAATCAAGAGTCGGGCGAGAAAAGTGTCAGCAGCATAAACGCGTACTCCTATTTATCGTATCGTCCGCGGCCTAACGCTGGGATCACACCTTCTCAGTGGTATCAAATTGCTGACTACATTCGTGCCTGCAAATACCACTATGACCCGGAAAATGTGGTTGAAGGAGCGTGTCACTACGAACGACGATTAATTCCGGCCCGTCCCCTATCATTACAGGGAAAAGTCGTGTTAGCGGAGCCGCAATGGACACTTCCTCAATTGCGCCGTTTAGCCAATTGGTTACATGAGTGCATTCGTGCTACAGGCGTAGAGCTTGAAGTACATGAATATACTGAAATTAATAATCCAGAGTATTGGCAAGGTCGTGCAGATCTTTTGCTGGTTGAAGAGGTGATTGAGTTTCCGTTGGAGTATGGCGTGTATGAGTGGTTGATGATCTCAACTGGGCTCAGGTTTGCGCTTAACCGCGAGCAGCTGAGTTTACATCGTCATCAGGTTGCGCAGTGTGCTGGTCGAGAAAGACCCTTAGCCGCGCTCAGGCAGATAGAGAACCGACTCTATGACCAGTTCACTTGCGTGGCGCTATTTAATGGTGTCGAGGAGCTAAGCTGTCTCACTCAAGTGCAAGGCATTGGGATCAATGCCACTGGGTATAGCGATTTTAAAAAACTTTGGGTTGAAAAACCGCAAAATTAATAAAAGCCATCAATTAGGAACGTAGAGGTAACAATGAAACGATTAGGTGTCGTTGGCATGCTGATGTTAAGCCTTGCCGGTTGTACGACCAATACCATGCCAGAAACGCTGTACGGTGAGTTTGCTCGCGTATATGTGATAGCCGAACAATGTCGAGATGAGATTGGACCAGAAACTCTTGGTGAGTTTTATCATCTAGCAGGGCGTGTTAAAAACACCTGGCAATATGATCAAGGTGAGCTAGACCATCAGTATGTAAAGGCAAAGCGTCGTTATGAATACGATAAGCAAGATTGTCAGCAGCTGCTGGTGACTATGAGCCAATGGCGCCATGAGCTGGAAGACTATGACCAGCAGAACACAGCGGCCGTGGAAAACCTTCGTCATCAGCAGCGACGTCTCGAAGCGATCACACAACAAAATCGTCAAAATCGCATTCAGACCACTTATTGTACTGAATCTGATATTACTCACTCCGAAATCTGCACAACGTACTGAACGAGTGGTTATAACAAGAATGCGAAAGGCTCTCCGAGTATGAGAGCCTTTTTGCTTTTGGCGTTACCCCAACAAGGTCTGCAAATCATGGGTTGCTTGGTCGAGCGCCCCAATGTGCTCGCGTACCCAATCAGGGTTGTAATAGGTGTCTAGGTAGCGCTCGCCGCTGTCACACAGCAAGGTGACAATAGAGCCTTTCTCGCCGTTGGCGCGCATTTCATTGGCCAGCATCAAGACGCCGTATAGGTTGGTACCGGTGGATGCGCCGGCTTTGCGGCCAAGCTGGCTTTCTAGCCAATGAATGGTGGCGATACTGTGAGTGTCCGGCACTGTGGTCATTCTATCAATCACGCCGGGAATAAAGCTGGGCTCGACACGTGGCCGTCCAATCCCTTCAATGCGGCTGCTTTTATCGGTGGTCAGTGCACTGTCGCCAGTGAGGTAGTAATCGTGAAACACCGAGTGCTCAGCATCTGCCACCATCAGCTGAGTCGGTTGGCAACGATAACGAATGTAGCGGCCAATGGTCGCTGAGGTGCCACCGGTGCCCGGACTCATCACAATCCAGCGAGGGATAGGGAAGCGCTCGTACTGCATTTGATCAAAAATGCGGTTGGCAATGTTGTTATTGCTACGCCAGTCGGTCGCGCGCTCGGCATAGGTAAACTGATCCATGTAGTGGCCGTTTAGCTCTTTGGCAAGGCGGCGAGACTCGGCATAGATCTGATCTGACCGCTCGACAAAGTGCGCTTCGCCGCCATAAAAACGGATTTGTTCAATCTTCTTACACGCAGTGTTTTTGGGCACTACGGCAATAAAACGCAAACCAAGCAGACGGGCAAAATACGCTTCGGAAATAGCAGTACTACCTGATGAGCTTTCAATGATGGTGGTGTGCTCATCAATCCAACCATTACACAAGCCGTACAAAAACAAAGAACGCGCCAAGCGGTGCTTCAAGCTACCGGTCGGGTGGGTGCTCTCGTCTTTTAAATAGATATCAATGTCCGTAAAGCTAGGGAGATCGAGCTTAATTAAATGGGTATCTGCAGAGCGTTTAAAGTCGGCTTCAATCAGGCGAATCGCGTTACCGACCCAAGTATGGCAAGGATGTGAGGTTGTCATCATGCATCTCCGAATACGTAATTAGCACCAGTTTACGTAAAGAGTGGGATAAAAACCTTGCTATTTTTGCTCTATAATGACGCTAAAATAGAAAAATAAACTCCCATATAACACTTAATGGAAATAAATTTTCATGACTGTCACTTTAGATGAGATAGATCGCACTTTACTCGCGGCGCTGCAGGAAGATGCCAACTGGTCTGTGTCCGCGCTGGCAGAACGGGTGAATCTAACCACAACCCCCTGTTGGAAGCGGCTGAAACGGCTGGAATCACAAGGGGTGATCCGCGGGCGGGTGGCATTGCTTGACCCCGAAACCGTTGGCCTCGCATTTACCGCCTTCGTCCATATCAAAACCAATGATCACAGTGAGCAGTGGTACAAGACCTTTACCGAGGTGGTGACCGAGTTCCCTGAGGTGATGGAATTCTACCGCATGGCAGGCGAGTATGATTACATGATGAAGGTGCAGGTAGCTGATATGACTCGATTTGATCATTTTTATAAAAAGCTGGTCAATTCTGTGCCAAGTCTGAATAATGTGACATCAACATTCGCCATGGAAGCGCTTAAGTACACCACCGCCTTACCGATCCGATAGGTCGTTCTGATGATAAAAAGGCGGGGATAAAAAGGAGACCTCATGAAGGTGTTTTGGCAGTTAGGCTGGTTTTTTAAACGTGAATGGCGTCGTTATGTCGGCGCCATGATTATTTTGGTATTTGTCTCTGTCTTCGAGCTCATTCCACCGATGGCCGTGGGCCATGTGGTTGATGGCGTGGTCGCGGGAGAGATTTCGACTGAGCTACTGATGTGGCTACTCGCGGGTATGCTGGCCATTTGGGTGGTGGTGTATGTGCTACGCATTGTGTGGCGAGTGTGGCTATTTGGTGCCGCGGCCGAGCTGGGTACTGTGCTGCGCAACCGGCTTTATGATCATTTTACTCGCCAATCCCCGCATTTTTTCCGTCGCTACCCGAGTGGCGATATCATGGCGCGCTCTACCAATGATGTGAAAGCGGTGGTAATGACTGCCGGTGAAGGGGTTCTGACCGCGGGGGATTCTATTATCACAGGTGCGGCCGTGCTCATTGTGATGGTAAGCCAAATCAGCTGGCAGCTGACGCTTTTAGCGTTGCTACCGATGCCGGTGATGGCGGTGCTGGTCAATCGCTTTGGCCGTCGTTTGCACCATACCTTCACCGAATCACAAGCGGCATTTTCTGAGTTGTCAGAGGTGAGTCAGTCCTCACTGTCAGCAGTGCGTATGGTACGTGCATTCGGCTTAGAGCAGCATCAAATGAATCAGTTTAATCAAGTCGCCGATCGCACTGGGGAGAAAAACCTCGCGGTGGCGCGGGTTGATGCGCTGTTTTCGCCGGTGATCCAAGGCACCATTGGCGCCTCGTTTTTCCTAACCGTCTCTGGCGGCGGCTACTTGGTCGCCACTGGTGAGATTTCGCTTGGGGATCTTACCGCGTTTACCTTGTATCAAGGCTTGATGATTTGGCCGATGCTCGCGGTGGCGTGGCTATTTAATATTATTGAGCGTGGGCGCGCCGCTTGGACGCGGATTGATGCGTTGCTACAAGAGCAGCCGGACATTGTTGGCGGTGACACGCCGCTGCCTGACACCATGCAGCCGTTGACGCTGGCCATTGAGCAGTTTAAGTGGCAACCGGATGACAGTTTTGCCCTTAAAGATATCCATGTGACGCTTCCGCCTGGAGCCATGTTGGGGATTGCCGGCCCAGTCGGCAGTGGCAAATCAACCTTATTGCAATTGCTACTTCATCTGACCCAGCTTGAAAAGGGCGATATTCGCTATGGTGATGTGTCGATAGCGGAAGCTGATTTGTCGTCATGGCGACAACGTTTCGCGGTGGTGACGCAAACGCCGTTTTTGTTTTCGCGCTCGATTGCGGAAAACATCGCCCTGGGTCGTCCGGATGCGACCCAAGCGGAAATCGAGCAGGCGGCGGCACTTGCTTGCATCGATGAAGACATTCGTCAGCTGCCGCACGGGTATGAAACTGCGGTGGGTGAAAAAGGGATCACCTTATCTGGCGGTCAAAAGCAGCGTATTTCGATTGCTCGCGCCTTGTTGGTGGAAGCGGAGTGTTTGATTTTGGATGATGCCTTGTCGGCGGTTGATGGCGACACCGAGCACCGCATTTTGCAGAACCTGCAACAGCATCAGCATACTCGTACCACGATAGTGATAGCTCACCGCTTATCGGCACTCGAAAATGCCGATGAAATTGTGGTGCTCAGTCATGGGCAAATCCGAGAGCGTGGCCAGCATCGCCAATTGATTCAACAGCCAGGATGGTATCAAGAAATGCACCAATATCAGCAGCTGGAAGCGGCATTGGAAGCCGATGAGGAGCCGCGCCATGACTAAGCGAGAGATCTTATTTCGATTGCTAAGCTACATGCGCCGCGACAGGCGTCAATTTGTGATTGCCACGATTTTCTTGTTGGTGGCGGCTGTGGCGGAAGTGACGGGGCCTTACTTGGTACAAATCTTTCTCGATAACTATGTCGCCAAAGACCATTATCCGGCAGTGATCATGTGGGCACTGGCGGTGGGCTATATCGTATCGACCATTGTTTCCGCCGGCTTTCAGTATCAGTACGAGCTGCGTTTTAACACTATGGCGGTGGCCATCATTCAACGCATCCGTAAAGCGGTGTTCGCCAACGTGATTAAACAGCCTCTGTCAGCCTTTGATTATGTGCCGATGGGACGAATTGTATCGCGCTTGACCAATGACACCGAGTCGTTGAAAGAGCTGTATGTGTCGGTGCTTTCAACCTTTTTACGCAACATTGCGCTGATTGGGGTGATGCTGGTGGCGATGCTAATGCTCAGTGTGCAACTGACAATGGTGGTGTTGGTGCTACTGCCGTGTGTGGTGCTGGTGATGGCGCGCTATCAAAAACGCTCAGCGCCTGCGTATCGTCGAGCACGAGACCGGCTAGCAGATATCAACGGGGTGATGAATGAATCTGTGCTCGGCATGAATTTGATCCAGCTAATGCAGCAAGAGCGGGCGTTCTCCTCGCGATTCAGTGATATGACCGCGGATCACTTGGATGCCATGGTGACTATTCAACGCCTGAACGGGATCTATCTCCGCCCTTTGATTGATTTATTGGCGGGGGCCGCGTTGCTGTCTTTGGTGGCTATCTTCGGTTTTAGCGGCACGGCAGTGATTGGAGTTGGGGTGTTGTACGCCTTTTTAAGCTATTTGGGGCGGATCACCGAGCCATTGATTGAAATGATGCAGCAACTGTCACTGCTTCAGCAGGCTATCTCGGCCGGTGAGCGGCTTTTTGAAATGATGGATACGCCGCCTGAGCAATATGGCCATGACACCACGCCGATCCCTGATGGTGCCATTGCACTGCAGAATGTATCGTTTTCCTATGATGGTGAAACACCTGTATTGTCCGACGTGAATGTAGACGTCCCTGCCGGCGGTTTTCTAGCGTTGGTCGGTCATACGGGCAGCGGTAAATCAACCTTGGCGTCGTTACTGATGGGATTTTATCGCGCAGGTGAGGGGACGCTGACGCTGGGTGGATTACCAATTGAAAGCTTGAGTCATCAAAGCTTGCGTGAGGGCGTTGCCATGGTGCAACAAGACCCACATATGTTGACGGGGAGCTTGCGAGAAAACATCGCGCTGGGACAGACACTGGACGATGAAAAAATTTGGCATGCCCTCGAGCAAGTGGCGTTGGCAGATTACGTGAAAGGATTGCCAGCGGGGCTGGATACCTTACTTGGTGAGGGCGGAATGACCTTTTCTGCCGGTCAGCGCCAGTTGTTGGCTCTGGCGCGCGTGTTAGTGCGTCAGCCTAAAATTCTGATCCTTGATGAAGCCACCGCCAATATCGACTCTGGCACCGAAGAGCTTGTGCAACAGGCGCTGAACAGGTTACGTCAACAGATGACAGTGGTAGTGATTGCGCACCGCTTATCGACCATTGCTGAGGCCGATAACATCCTCGTCTTGCATCGTGGCCGCGTGATTGAGCAAGGGCGTCATCAAAGCCTGCTGCGTCAGCAAGGCCGCTACTGGCAGATGTATCAACTTCAGCAAGCTAGCGCGCATTTAGCCGCATTAGAGGAAGAGGCGCAGGTGTAGCGGTTCAGTCATAGGTGAAACAGATAAAAAGGGGCGTAACGCCCCTTTTTAGTGTCGCTCAGATTCGCTCACGCTTGAGACGCTGATGGTTAGGAGAGCTTACGCATCAAGCCTTCTTGGGTGGCTGAGGCGATAAGATCGCCTTGCTGATTGAAAAGTTCGCCGCGTACAAAGCCACGCGCGCCACTGGCGGAGGGGCTTTCAATCGCAAACAACAGCCACTCATCCATTCTAAACGGACGGTGGAACCACATGGAGTGATCAATGGTGGCCACTTTCATGCCCGGCGTAAGCAGCGTCACTGCGTGAGGCTGCAAGGCCGTGACCAAAAAGCCCCAATCGGCGGCATAGCCAAGTAAATACTGGTGGACATGAAAATCGTCTCCCACTTCACCATTGGCGCGGATCCATAAATATTGCTTAGCCGGCGCCGCATGGGGCTTCAGTGGGTTGATCACCGTGGCAGGTCGTACTTCGATCGGCTTGTCGCCCCCAAACGCTTTGACCACCTTAGGCGGTAGTTTGTGGGCGATATCATTGACAAGTGACTGCTCCGAGCGCAAGGTCTCGGGCGCTGGCACGTCGGTCGGCATGGTGTTTTGATGCTCAAAGCTTTCTTCCTCTTCTTGATAAGACGCCGTCAAATAGAAGATAGGTTTGCCGTTTTGCACCGCTTTTATCCGTCGCGTACTGAAACTTTTTCCGTCTCTGAGTATCTCAACGTCGTAGATGATCGGCTGCTCAGGATCGCCTGGGCGCAGAAAATAACTGTGGAATGAATGCAAGAAGCGATCAGGGTCGACCGAGGTTTTAGAGGCTGATAGGGCCTGCCCAATGACCTGTCCACCATACACCTGTGGCAGTCCAAGGTTTTCACTTTGACCTCGGTAAAGGCCAGTATCTAACCGCTCAAGCTGCAGTAATTGTAAGAGTTCTGTCAGTGGTTGGCTCATAAGTCCTTGATACGTGCTATGCTTCCAGTGTTATTGATCAAGCTATCATAACCTTAGCGTTTTTGCCGCATTCAAACGCGTACCAGTGAGGATTCTTTAATGAAGAAACTATCGTTTCTGTTGTTCGCCTTATTCACTGCCCTAGTGTTTACTGCCTGTTCAGGGAATAGTCAACCTAATGATTTAGCGAGTGTTTCTGGCACTTTAGTGTATCGTGAGCGACTTGCTTTACCTGAGAATGCCAGCGTCACGGTCCGTTTGGTAGAAATGAAAAAAATGGGTTCACCCGGTAAAGAGATTAGCCGACAATCATTCGTAACCGAAGGCCAGCAAGTGCCTATTCACTTTTCACTGAATTACGATCCGAGCCAAATTTCTCCAACACACACATACGTCGTCACGGCACAAATTGATGTGAACGAACGCCCGCTGTTTATCACCAATACCATCAATAAGGTGATCACGGATACGAATCATACCTTTGATCCCACCCTGACACTGGTGCGAGTCGGCAACTAATCACTACACTGAGAAGCGTGAGTGGAGCACAAGGAGTGTGCATGCGGATCTCTTCTTTGCTTTGGCCTGCGTTGCTTGTCGCCATTGCAGCGGCAGCCAGTTTGGTCTCCGGTTTTTCGTTATCCAGTTGGGCGATTTTCGTCCCGGCTGTTTTTTTCTTTTACCCCGAGACACTCACGAGTTGGTTACTTGTGTTGGCGATGGGGGCGTTTGCCTATGCCATGCCCCAGCTGCCTGCATTGCTCAGTGCAACCAGTTTACTGATGCTGCCCGCCTTGTCATTGTTGATGAACCCCTTGCGGCATCTACATGTCAAACTATTGCTGGGCTCAGTGATGATTGCGATGCTGACTGGTATTATGGCGCTGCAATCGGAGGCAAAACTCGCCGGTTCACCTTGGGTATTCACTGTCTTGCTGCTGGGATTAGTCGTGGCATGGGGCGCGCTACAGCAATGGTGCTTGTACATGCCACCTCGGCAAAGTGCATGGCTTTTGCTACCAGTGCTTGCCGTGCTGCTTGGTTGGCCGACTGCGCTTTGGTGTGTTTCTGTTGTGGCGGTGATCTGGTTATTGCAGTGGATAGGGCTGACGCCAAGGTTTGCTTCCTCGCGTCCCATCGCTTTACATGTATTACCTTGCGTTCCTTTTTTGGTGATCACGTTAGTGACACCCTCACAACTTACCATGTCGCTTTTGGTCGCGTGGGCAACGATGCTAGCGGCAATTTGGATCGGGGAATACTTGTTTTTGGAAGAGCCGGACGACTGACTGGGTGGATATTGCTCATAAGATCAACAGTTAAGCGGCGAAGCTATCAATCCTCCTTGCATTGCATCCAGCCATGCCACATAATGCCCCGCAGTTAAGCAAGCTTAACGACATATCGATGGAGGCCTCCTTGGTTCTCCCGCAACACTATCTTGTGTACTGGGTCAGGTCCGGAAGGAAGCAGCCCGCGCTTGGGACGTGTGTGCCGGGATGTAGCTGGGGAGGCCTCCGCCCTTTCTACTCTTCGCTTTTCTCTTATTCTTTGTCGCGTACCCCTCAATCCATTTATGCGATACGCTTCATTGACAACGTTGATGTTGACACTCGGGTGACACAGCCCATTACCGCTTAGCTATGATTTAATCATTAGTCGCAATGATAGGTCTGGGGAGAATCGATTGGGTTTTCGAGCGTTAGCCGCGTTACTGTTCGCTTTACTAAGCAGTCAAGTGGCGGCCAGTGAGCTACAAACGCAACTCAAGGGCTTTTATGATGAAGCGTGGCAGGCCGGTCATTTGGTGGTGGCTCAGCCTTCGCTCAATGCGTACTCGCAAAACCTGCTGCAAAGCCAAGCACAGTACCCCGATTTTACGCATTTTAACTGGCAAGATCTGGTTGCATTGCATCAGGTGACGCAGCGGTGTCAAGCCAATCCCCGCATTGTCGATCCTCAGTTATTGATTGCGCAGCGCTTTGAACTTGCTTTGTSCAATGGTCAGTCATTACCGCCAGCATGGTTTGTGGAAAATCCGTTATTGCACCCAGCGGGAGGCAGCTATGCGGACCGTTATCTTGCCGCCTATCCGATGACATCACCACCATCTGACATTCTCCAACGGCTGACTCTCGATAACCCACAGCACCCCCTACATCAATCATTGAGTGACCTGAGTGCGCAAGGGCGTGACGCGTTACTGAGTGGCTATCGTGCCTATCTAGATAATCACCAGCTGTGGTTGAATGGCGAATTGGGGTGGAAGGTATTGCCTCAATCTGTGTGGTCGCCGATTGCAGAACATTATCGACTCAGTTTGTCGACCGAGTCGACTGGCTGTGACTATCGCTATGGCAATATTTGCAACCAACTCCATCCGGCTTATCAAGGTGTATTTACCGCGATACTCGTGCTGGTCTGTATTGCCTTAGTCATCGGGCTTGCGCGTAGTGTGTATGATCGTTATCAACAGCGTCGTGAACGACAGTTTATACTTCAACTGCTAACGCATGAGTTACGCACGCCAATTGCCAGCTTGGGGTTAACCGTCGAAATGCTACGCAACCAATTCGATCAACTCAGCGAAGATGCGCAAGATGTATTGTGGCGACTGTTGGCTGATCATCAAAGGTTGAGTCAATTGACTGAAACCAGTAAAGGTTATCTGAGTACGGATAAGAGTGAACAGTTTAAGACGCAAACGGCATCGCTGTCTGATTGGCTCGATCACGTATGTGACCCCTTTGATATTGACTATATCCTCGAGGACGATCGCACGCTGACGTTACCCTTCTATTGGTTATCGATTTGCTTGGAAAACTTGATTAAAAACGCGCACCAACATGGTGGGGAAACCGTATGGATTCGTGTGTGTGTGGGAAAACGTGTCCGTGTTTGTGTCTACGATGATGGTGTGTTTCCGTCATGGTGGCAGCGATTATGGCGGCGCTGTCGGGCGCCAACCTCGGAACACAATATGGGCATTGGATTGTTTTTGGTGGCGCGTTTAATGCGTCAAATGGGCGGAAAGCTATTGATAAAACGGCACCCGACTTGCTGTATTTTGGAGTTACCCCAATGAGCCACGTGTTATTGATTGAAGACGATAAATTATTGGGTGAGGGCCTACGTCAGTTTTTAGAAACGCAAGGTTTCAACTGTACTTGGTTGATGGAAAGCGCAAAGGTTGAGAAGCATTGGTATCACGCGGACTTAGTGATTTTGGATCGCCAATTGGCAGATGGCGATAGCTTGGCGCATCTCCCTACTTGGCTGGCATTGAAAGCGTTACCTGTCATCGTATTAACCGCCAAAATTGAGGTTGAACAACGGGTTGAAGGCTTAATGGCGGGCGCTAAAGACTATGTGGTCAAGCCATTTGCACATCAAGAGCTGTTGGCCCGCATTTATGCTCAGCTTCGTCCTTTGGGAGAGAGTCAACTGCTGTATGGCAGCATCAAGGTCGAGCCCGGTTCACGCGCGGTATACTGGCAAAATGAAGCGGTCACGCTAAAACCCAAAGAGTTTGATTTATTACTGTTGCTTTTACAAAACCAAGGTCGGGTGTTCCACCGCGAGGAGCTCCTTAATAAAATCTGGGGTTATCAAGCCTTTCCGACGACTCGAACCGTGGATAATCATGTCTTGCGTTTGCGGCAAAAACTCCCGGACCTTGCCATCGAGACTCACCGTGGGGTGGGGTATAGGTTGATAGCACAATGATGTGGCATCGTCTCGGTATCGTAGCCCTGTGGGGCTTGACTAGCATCAGCGCGCAGGCTGAGCAATCTTGGTTTACAGATACGCCCATGCGCGAGGCTTATCAGGCGTTGCTGGTCGAACAGCCCACATTGGCTTGGCAAGAGTTGATGTTTGCGCTGACGCAAGCGCCCGTTGACGAGTCGCATTGGGCGACACTAAAACATKCCATTATTAATCAAACTGATTGCGGACAGCGTTTGACCGAGCCTAATGGCAAAGGGATCCCTCATGGTTTGACCATCTCTTTTATACGTCGCGCAKGGGCGTCGAGTCTGGGCTATGAAATCAAGCTCTCGGCGGAGCAGGTGGCAAACACAACGCGGGTCACGCTTATGGATCCGAGTGGGCAAATGGTGTTAAGCGCCACACTCACGGCGCAAGCCAGCTATCAAGAGATTGAGTCGGGTCAATTGTTTACCCAAGTGGATCCGGGCGTTTACGAACTCAAGCTAGGTAATCAGCATTACAGCTTAGTGATTTACGGACTCCCGCGTCGTCCTTGGGTACAACTCACCGGGCATCCTGATATGCAACTGGTGATTGATTTGCCGACAACGCCGCAAAACTGTGCCCCTGCCACGGCGTATTGGTTATGGCTGGACGATGCCTATCGTTGGGTGGATCAAGCGCCGATTTATGCCTCTGGACGAACCGCTGAGGGTGCATTACCCGTTAAGGTTGATTTGCCGACGTCTCCGCCTGCTACTGCAAGCCATTTGAGTGCAACCGTGAGTCACTTTGAATACCAAGGCGCGATCAAGGTGAGCTATGTTGAGCGATTGGCACTCCCCCTACCCAATGCTGTCGAGCGCACTGACGCAGTGAATAGCGAATAAAGAGACAGCGAGGTGACAAATAAGGGACGAGGTTGGCATTTAATAGCGCGCTGATATCAACAGGAGACATCGCGTGAACCTATCATCTTTTTATTGTTCTTGTGTTGCGTTGAGCTTGACGCTATTCAGTTTAACTCCCTACGCAGCGCCTCTCACTTTGACCCATCAAGATACTCACGTCACTATTAATCCTAGCGATCTGAGTATGCGTTGGGGCAACCTGCCCATTAATGATGCTAATTTGAAGGTAGGTCAGCAGCACCAGCAGGTGGTGAATATACGTCACCTAGCGCCCAATCAATTTCGCTGGCGTTGGGAGCCAGCCGATATCGAGGTGTCTGCCACCTTGGATGACGCCTTGACCTTGTCTATGTCGTTGGATGAAAACGCCCGAGTGACGCGCCAGCATCCCGTTACATTGCGTTGGTTTGATTTGCCTGTCGAGGACACTCAGACCTTATTATTGCCGTTTAGCGAAGGGATGCGGGTGCCTACCGAACATTCGCAATGGATTGACTACTTGCAAGCCAGCCGAGATGGCGCGAATACCACGCAAGATTTAAAGATGCCGTTTTGGACGGCTCAGATAGGTCGCCAATATGTTAGCTACCATCTGGTTACCGCTACCAATAACCGACTGACTTTTGCACGCAAACACGACAAACTTGCGATGGGCGCGGTTCATACCTTTACACCATTAAATCGCCACGATCCCTTTGTGGTAAGGGTTAAACTGGGTCAGCATCCATTGGATGGGGCTAAATGGTATCGCCAGTGGCGGCAAGAGCAGCATCAAGCAACCTCATTGGCCCAAAAAGTGAAGCAAAACCCTGAAACGGCCAAGCTAATTGGTGCGACCCATGTGTATTTATTTGGTCAAGGACCGCTTGCTCGTGATGATGTGAAGGATTGGTGGGGGCTGAAAGATTGGGCGCTTAATGCATCATCCTTGCCGCTTGATGATGAGACCCAAGTTGCACTCGGGGAGCTTTCCGGTAAACAAAACTGGTTTAGCCAATATCATAAAAACACCTTAGTGAATGGCATTAATCGTGCGTTGGCAGAGACCTTTCCGGTGACCGCGCCTACGGAAAAAGACAATACCATCAAACAGCAGTATCAGGCCGCGCAGCAACGTAAAAAGTGGTTAGCGGCGCGCGCAGGACAGTACCTTAAACCGGCTAAACAGTGGGGGCAGGGGCTTTCCACTGAGATGATCGACAGCTTACAAAAAGCGGGTATCCGTCAATTATGGTTAGGCTTGGACAATTGGATGCCGGCATTTTATCAGCCGCACGTCGTCGAAAAAGCCAAGCAAGCGGGCTATTTAATTGGTCCCTATGACTCCTACAATACCGCGATCCCACGTGGGGGGAACGATAGCTGGCTGACTGCACAATTACCGGATGCGATGCGCACATCGTGTGCGATTGAACAGCGCAATGGCAACTTGAAAAAAGGGTTTCGTGGCAACGGCTTCTATCTCAATCCTGCCTGTGATGCCGATTATGTCGCGCAGCGTGTCGCCGATATTATTAAATATGGACAATTTAATAGTTTGTTCATTGATGTGGATGCGACGGCGATGGCGCGAGAAGATTATCGCCGTGATACGCGCGAAGTCGATATGCTCGCGGCGTTCAACCAACGGATGAAATCGATCGTAAATCGTCAAGCGGTGGTGTTGGGGTCGGAAGATGGTAATAGCTTGACCACGCAGGGTATCGCCTTTGCACATGGCTTAGAAACGATTGGTTTTGGATGGCGGGATGAAGACATGAAGTCTAATCGCTCTTCGCCCTATTACCTCGGCCCTTGGTACCCGGACAACAAGCCTGCCTTTTTCTTTCAGCCGGCGAAAGTGAAGCCGCTTTATCAAGCTCTTTTGTTTGATCCGCAATATCGTATTCCACTTTATCAAGCGGTGTTCCATGATGAGGTTATCAATAGCCACCATTGGCATAGCGATAGCCTAAAGTTTACCAATGTGCGTGCTGAGAGAGACTTAATAGCCATGCTTTATAATGTGCCCGCCATGGTGCATTTAAGTCGTGATGAAGCAACGTCGCCATCGCAACCTCGGATTCGTGCGATTAAACATTACCAACAGGGCTTTATGCCAATTCATCAAGCCCTTTGGGACAAAGCCTTGGTGGACTTTCGCTGGTTGGACGAACGCGGGCGCGTACAGCAGACCCAATTTAGCGATGGGTCGACGCTAACCGCCAACTTTACCGACCAACCAGTCGGTATGTCAGACATCACTGTGCCCGGAAAAGGTTTGGTGGCGCAGTTGAGTGATGGAACGCAAGTGGTTTGGTCTGTGTCTGAGTAGGATTAAGGTGCGCTAACAGGATATAAGAAAGCCCGCATTGCGCGGGCTTTTTGCTGAATCCTACTGATTGATGATTAGTTGAGATAAGCGTTGAGCATCCACATCAGTTTTTCTTGTTCGCGGATATAGTCGCTCATCAGCGCAGATGTCCCTTCATCGCCTGCATCACCGGCTAGGTTCATGATGTCGCGCTGTAGGGCGATCAGAACACTGAAGCCTTCGACCAGTGCGCGCACGCCGGCTTGACCATTCGCTTCAGGATCGTGCTCTTTGATCTCACTGACTTTTAAATACTCGCTGAAGCGGTGCTCAGCGGTACCACCGATGGTGAGAATGCGCTCAGCCACTTCATCAATCTTGGTTTGAAGATCGGTATAAATTTCTTCAAATTTAGTGTGCAACTCGAAAAAGTCGTTACCTTTGATGTTCCAGTGAAAACCACGCACATTGGTGTAAAGCACTTGATAGTTCGCCAATAGCGTATCCAAACGCGCGCCCAGATCGGCGGCTTTGCTGCTGTCTAGTCCAATCAATGCTGCTTGTTTACTCATCTAATGCCTCCTTAGTGGCAAAATCAATGTGTTTGACGTCTACAGATAGCAAACGCCAAGCACTGGAAACGGTGTCGCTTCAAATGATGAAAATAGGATAACTGCCCGATATCAAAAAAGAAAATGGGTTAAACCTATATAGCTGATAGGGCGTGCCTATGATGTGATCGACGTAGCGTCGTGGACCATAAAGTGATCGGGCAGGGTATCGAGTCCGGCAATGAGCGCGTCTAAACAGCGTTGGTCGATTGCCGTATCTACCTCTTCGCGCATGATACTCAGCGCCTTATCCACGGGAATAGGACCACGATACGGCCGCTCTGCAGTGATGGCATCGAATATATCCGCGGTAGTAATGATGCGTGTTAAAAGCGATATATGCTCGCCCTGTATTCCATCGGGATAGCCGGTACCATCGAGCTTCTCATGGTGCGCGCTCGCGAATTGGGCGAGATCATCGAATTGCTGGATCTTCGAGAGAATCGTTTTACTCAATGCGGCATGTTGCTTGACCTGTTCCCACTCATCGTCGTCAAGCTTACCGGGTTTATCAAGAATATCGTTGCTAACACCCAGTTTACCGATGTCATGGAGCAACGCGCCGCGCTTGAGCCACTTTTTATCCTGCTCGCTCACGCCAAGCGCGTCTGCGATTAAACTTGCATACACAGCGACACGTTCACTATGTCCGGACGTAAACGGGCTTTTGGCATCGACAACACGGCCAAAGGCAGCGGCTATCGCATCGAGATAGTCGTCATCCACCCAAATCGTTGCGGTAGCGGGTGCCATCGATAGGACTTGTTCTTTTAGTTGGGGGGCATCAAGATGCTGCCAAAAGTGGGGGGCGCTCGCGCATTCAATAAATGTATCTACCAGGTGAGGATCAAACCAGGTGCCACGCCGCGCTTTAATTTCTTGCAGTGCCGCTTCAATGCCGGATTCGGTGCGGAAAACATCAATCACTTGGGTCATTAAGGCGATACGTGCATAAAGAGGGATCGCGTCACCGCTTAAACCGTCAGGGCGTCCGCCTCCATCATAGTGTTCGTCTAGAGCGTAAACCGCGTTGGCAACTGCCTCGCTAAACCTCAGTTCGCGCACAATTTCTGCACCACGCGTACAACGTGTTTCAATCAGCTCTTGGGCATACATATCACCGTTTCGTATGATATCTAATGTCGTAGAAAGCTTTTCCATGAAGCCCCGTTTGACACCGGTATTTTTGAGCACGAAATTGAGCACACTAGACAAACTGCCATCGACGATTTTATAGCTTTGTTTAAAGGCTAAATCGTTAGTGAGATAAAGTTCGCAGATCCGTGCGGCATTGCTGCTACATCCTGCGTCTTTTAATAGCAAGGTATAGAAAAGGTCGTGACGTTGCTGGGGCGAAAAATCGAGCGCATCGGCCAGCTTCATGCCCATCCAAGCACAACGCATACAGTGCTCGGGGGGCTGGCCTTCGGTCATATCGAGCGCAGTACTCAGCGCGACAACAAGCTCCGATAGACGTAACTCGGACGATGGTTGGCAAGGCATATTTGGCACGCTAATCTGATCTGATTGCTGATGCATAATCCAATGGCTCGGTGTTAGGTTATTAGTTAACTATACGCCAGTTGACGATGTATCGTTCATTCAGTGAGTCAGGCCTCGAACCGTATCTGAGACTTCTTGCGCGCCGGCATGGATATCTTTCATCACTTCATCGACCGCCGTCACCTTCTCTTGTCCAAGCGAGGACTGTTCACTCACTCTCTCCATCGCCTCACTGACTCCCTTAATCAGTTGCAGGTTTTCATCAACCACATCCGCGATTTCAGTGGTCGATTTACTGGTTCGCTGTGATAAACCGCGTACTTCATCGGCTACAACCGCAAAGCCGCGTCCTTGTTCGCCGGCGCGAGCAGCCTCAATAGCGGCATTCAATGCGAGCAAATTGGTTTGCTCGGCAATCTGTTTGATGGTGGTGACGATATTTTCAATGCTTTGTGCATGCTGGTTCAGTTGGTTGACCTGATTCGAGGCTTCTATCGCTTGTTCAGAAACGTTTTGCGACAGCTGTACCGCTTCTTGCAATAGTACGCTGCCGCTTTCACTGTCTTTTAGCGTTTGCTCAGACGACGCTTGCGCCAGTTCGGCCGCATGATTCACAGCCTGATTTTTCTTGACGGTATCCGTGATGTTGGTGGCAAACTTAATCACTTTCACCACCTGTCCATTGGCATCGAACACAGGGTTATACGTGGCTTCTAGCCATACCTCATTACCGTACTTGTCGCGGCGCAGATATTGTCCTGCGGTGAACTGACCGTCAGCCAGTGATTGCCAAAAGTGGGGATTCTCATCGTAGAATTCCTGGTCGCAAAAGATACGGTGATGCTGGCCAGCAATATCACTGTCTTTATAGTGGACCGTACTGAGAAAGTTTTTATTGGCGCGAATAATAGTACCGTCCGGCTCAAATTCTATTACTGCCAATGAGCGATCAATGGCTTCCAATATGGCGTCTTTACGTTTTGATTGCTGGTGCCGCTCGGTAACATCAGCAGCAAGTTTACGCACCTTGGTGACTTTCCCATTTTCATCTTTGATAGGGACATAGGTCGCTTCCAGCCAGATTTCATGTCCCTCTTTGTGGCGGCGCCTAAATATGCCTTGCTGGGGTTTCCCTTGCGCCAGTGCTTGCCAGAACTGGCGATATTCTGACGAATTTGCCGTGTCCTCAAAACAGACTGCGCGGTGATGCTGACCGATTACCTCGTCTCGCTGGTAACCGATAATGGCAAGTAAATGATCATTCACATCGATGACCGTCCCGTCGGGCGTAAATAAAATTGAGGCGATGTGTTGTTGGAGAGCACTGAGCTCTGCTTGAAGCTCTGCTTTTTCTTTCTGGCAAGCGTCTAGCGCGCGTTGAGTCTTTTTGAACATAACTACTTACTTCCCGTTGTCCAAACCCGCGAAGTCATTATCTTTTTATAGACTTCACATCTGCTCGTAAAAGTGTAGATGTCAGGGGCAGGCTAAACGTAGTTTTTCCAGAAAATTATTCATCGCTCATAATGATAGCTACCTTATTTGTTGGCGATTCAAACGACTACCGTTGTTTATAAATCTATCAAATATGTATCTGAGTGTGTCATCGCTCTTTCGCTGTGCGGCGAAAGCGCTTAACCTATGCGGTCTTAGTCGATTCATCTGCCCGCAAATGTAACATATTCATAACCCTTCTTCATTCCTTGTTACAAATCGACTTTTTTATTTTCAATAATTTCTGAAAATTCGAAATATTCATTGATCCTCAGCAAAGAAACTCCGTATCATTCCCCAGAAGCACTGTGAGGGAGATCAAGATGGAGCTGTCGCAAGAGCTAAGAAATGTGGTGATGCATTTCGGCGAAATGGGTAGTCGGTGGGGGTTTAACCGCTCGGTCGGCGAAATGCTGGCACTGATTGTGTTGAGTGAAAAACCGTTAAGTGCCGATGAGATTGTGTCGGCGCTCAACATATCTCGTGGCAATGTCAGCATGGCAACCAAGGAATTGCATGGCTGGAACTTGATTCGCTCACAGCGTACCCCCGGAGACAGAAAGGACTACTTTGTGCCTAACGGCACCATCTGGGAGTTGGCGCAGCAGGTACTCGCTGAGAGGAAGAAGCGAGAGGTGGATCCTACCTTATCTATGCTGCGTGCACACTTTATGCGAAGTGAAGATGACGCTGAGAGTCATTCGGTTAAGCAGTTACATGAGATCCACGATCTTCTCGAGCTGTTTAACCATTGGTTTGACGATGTTCAGCAAATGAAACCTGAGCATTTGAAAAACCTGATGAAACTGGGCAGCAGTGTCGGCAAGCTTCTCGAGCTGTCTGGCAAGTTGTTTCACAGTAAGTCCAACGAACAATCGGGCAGTTAAACTCCTGAGGGTAATGTCATGTTAGATACCTTAATGTTGTCGCGGATCCAATTTGCGGCCAACATCAGCTTTCACATCCTTTTTCCCACTATAACGATCGCCTTAGGGTGGATGCTGGTGTTTTTCAAGTTCAGATATAACCGTACCGGTGAGCAAATCTGGCTAGATACCTATTACTTCTGGGTCAAAGTGTTTGCGTTGACCTTCGCGCTGGGCGTAGTGTCCGGCATCACGATGAGCTTCCAATTCGGGACCAACTGGCCCGGATTTATGGAGAAAGTCGGCAACATCGCTGGCCCATTATTGGGTTATGAAGTGATGACGGCATTTTTCATGGAAGCCACCTTCCTTGGCATTATGTTGTTTGGTAAGAACCGTGTGCCGAATTGGGTTCATACCCTCGCAACCTTGCTCGTAGCGATTGGTACCACCATTTCTGCATTCTGGATTTTGGTGCTCAATAGCTGGATGCATACCCCAACCGGTTTTGAAATCATTGATGGTGTGGTGCACCCAACTAGCTGGTTTGAAGTGATTTTCAATCCGTCGATGCCGTATCGCTTAAGCCACATGCTATTAGCGTCTGGTTTGACGGCTTCTTTCTTAATCGCGGGGATCTCTGCTTATCAGAAATTAAAGTCACCGACCTCAGGTGTATCGGACAAGCCTTTAAAAGTGGGTATCACCGCTGCGGCAATTCTGATCCCATTACAAGTACTGGTTGGTGACATGCACGGCCTAAACACACTTGAGCATCAACCACAAAAAATTGCGGCGATGGAAGGTGTGTGGGAAACCGAGCAGGGCGCGCCTTTGCTGCTGTTTGCGGTTCCAAACGAAGAAACACGCTCAAACGACTATGAAGTGGGGATCCCGAATCTGGCGAGCCTGATTTTGACTCACAAACTCGATGGTGAGATCAAAGGCTTAGAAAGCTTTGAGTATCATCCACCGGTGAAGCCGTTGTTCTTCGGCTTCCGCATCATGGTCGGAGTGGGTGTGCTTATGCTGGTGGTGAGTTGGTTTACCGCATATCGCGTTTGGCGTAATCAACCGATGCCGAAGTGGCACTTGATGGGACTGGTCGCCATGACATTCTCGGGCTGGGTAGCGACGCTTTCGGGCTGGTATGTCACAGAGATCGGTCGTCAACCTTGGCTAGTGCAGGGGGTGCTAAAAACGGCGGATGCGGTGACACCCGTGGCAAGCTCGCATGTCGGTATTACGTTAACTATCTACCTCACACTCTATGTGGTGTTGATGGTAGCGTACATCCGTACCTTGTTCTTCTTAGCCAAAAAACGTCTGCCCGAGTACCAGTCAGACAACCACGCTCAGCCGAATAAAGAGGTGAACGCATGAGCATAACTCCTTATCTGCCTGAAATTTATCTGCTGCTGTTTGGCTTCTCGGTATTTATGTATGCCGTGCTCGATGGCTACGACCTTGGAGTGGGGATGCTGTTGCCGAGCTGCAACCAAGCGCAGCGAGACCGTATGATTGCATCGATTGGCCCATTCTGGGATGCGAACGAGACTTGGTTGGTACTGGCGGTAGGTTTGTTGTTGATTGCCTTCCCTGCGGCACACAGCATGATTTTGACCGAATTGTATTTGCCTACGTCTGTGATGTTGGCGGGTCTTATTCTACGTGGCGTGTCGTTTGATTTTCGTGCCAAAGTGAAACCAGAGCGCAAAGACCTTTGGGATCGCTGCTTTAAAGCGGGCTCGTTTATCGCGTCGATGACACAAGGCTACATGATTGGCCGCTATGTACTGGCGTTTGATGACAGCACAGGTGCGTATTTGTTTGCACTGTTAAGTGGCCTTTGTGTGACCGCCGCCTACATCTATATTGGTGGGACTTGGCTGGTGATGAAAACGGAAGGGGACTTGCAAAAGCGCGCGGCGAAATGGTCTCGCCGCGGTGGCTGGCTTGCGGCGCTTGGCGTATTAGCCATCAGTATTGTCAATCCGCCGGTGAGTGAGACAGTGGCCGAGCGTTGGTTTGGCTTCCCTGAGATTTTATTACTGGCACCCGTGCCCCTGGTGTGTCTTGCAATTATGTTGCTCGTAGACCGCTATCTGCGCCACGTGCCGGTCGAAAATGATGTGGGTTATCAGTTCCCATTCATTGGTGCGATCATTTTGTTTGCAATGAGCTTCTTTGGCTTAGCATACAGCTTCTTCCCTGACATTATCCCCGGCGTGATGACGGCGAAAGAGGCGGCGAGTGCCACTGGCACCTTGTTGATTGTCGGTTATGGTGCGATGTTCGTGCTACCGATGATCTTCTTATACACCCTCTTTGTGTACCGTGTCTTCTCAGGAAAAGCCACCGAGCTTAACTACGAGTAAGCCATACGTAGCACACTCCTAATCGATGAGCCCAGCGATAGACGCTGGGCTTTTTTTTGCTCGGCGTTTGAGTGTGATAGCGATGGTATGCCCGTCACGATAAAACGGTTAGCGGTAACCTGCCTTTTTGTTCAATCTTTCGGGCCCTAAATATTGGTCTCGCGAAAGGTTATATCTCGTTATAGTTTGTGCTTCTCGACGCTCTAACCGGAGTGGCCCATCATGATTTGTTATCACCTGATGCGTGCTTTCAAAACAGCAATCTGCCCTTTTTGTAGCGAATGTCGGTTATGTGGTGCTTATTTTCATTTTTCTTCGCATTTCTTACTTAGTGTGAGGCATTGACTCGCGGTTGGTTTTAGCCAGCATTGAGTGAAAATGAATCCTTACTCCCCTTATCATTTCCTGCGTTACTATGTTTTTCTGGTGGTATTTTAACCGATTTGTTCATAAATACTGCTATCAGCACAAAAGATTTGATCTGGAACAAACCTTTTTGAAATTGACCTAAATCATTGTTGTATTTGTATGTTTCTGTTTTTCGAGGGTTGGTCTTGTAGCGATTTGGTTAAAAAATCTATTTGAGATCTAAATATTAGCGTGTAAGATTATATTTAACTAATCGTTCAATTAAAAACGAATGGGAGCAACAATGCCTAAGGTAGGGATGCCGGAAGTACGTAAACCGCAGCTCGTTAAAGCCACCATGACTGTGATTGGTCGCGTTGGTCTGCATGCGGCAAGTATCTCTTTGATTAGTAAGGAAGCCGGCGTATCAACAGGCATTATCAACCACTATTTTGGTGGTAAGCATGGTTTGCTGGAAGAAACAATGCGCGTGGTATTGCGCGAGCTTTCAGCCACTGTCATTAACACGCTGCGTGGGATCCCTCGTCACCACCACCAAGCGCGTATTAATGCGATCATTAACGCGAACTTTGAAGGTTTGCGCGTATTAATGCGATCATTAACGCGAACTTTGAAGGTTTTCAGGCCCAGTCTGATGTGGTGAAAACTTGGCTCGCGTTCTGGTCATATGCCATGCATGACAATGAGTTACACCGTTTACAGCGCGTGAACGAGAAGCGCTTGCTGTCGCATTTGCGCATTGAGCTTAAAGCGCTATTGCCGGTCGAGCAGGCTGTCATGGTTGCTCAGGGGATTGCAGCATTGATTGATGGTATTTGGTTGCGCGGTGCATTGAACCCTAAAGGTATTGATGCCAATAACGCTCGCACCATTATCAATGACTATTTAGATAAGCAACTGACCTTTTATGGTCGTCCTCAGGGCTAACCCGGGATAGCAGCTGACATGCACACACGAACAGAAAAGAATTCAGGATTAATCATGGACGCGAAAACGCTTTTTATTAATGGTCAGTTAACTGACGTATCCAGTGGTGAATACTTTGCCACCGTGAACCCTGCAACGGGTGAAACACTGGCACAGATCGGCCAAGCTTCTGCAGACGATGTGCAGAAAGCGATTGATGCCGCAAAAGCAGGCTTTGCCGTTTGGTCTCGCATGACCGCGATGGAGCGTAGCCGAATTCTATTGAAGGCGGTTGCTTTATTACGTGAGCGCAATGATGAACTGGCGAAGCTGGAAGTCCTTGATACGGGTAAGCCGTTGCAAGAAGCGATTGAGGTTGATGTGGTAACCGGTGCTGATGCGATTGAATACTTCGCCAATTTAGTGCCATCCATGCAAGGTGAGCAGCAACCGCTGTCTGAGAACCAATTCTTCTACACCCGTCGTGAGCCACTTGGCGTGTGTGCAGGCATTGGTGCGTGGAACTATCCAATTCAAATTGCGATGTGGAAATCAGCGCCAGCATTAGCGGCAGGTAATGCCATGGTGTTTAAACCATCGGAAGAAACCCCGCTCACAGCCCTTAAGTTGGCAGAGATCTTCACTGAAGCCGGTATGCCTGACGGCGTATTCAACGTGGTTCAAGGTGATTACCGTGTTGGCCAAATGCTGACAGCACACCCAGAGATTGCCAAAGTTTCTTTCACCGGTGAAGTCGGTACCGGTAAAACCGTGATGGGTGATGCCGCAAACACCCTGAAGTCAGTCACCATGGAACTGGGTGGTAAGTCACCTTGCATCGTGTTTGATGATGCGGATTTAGACAATGCGGTATCTGCGGCTATGGTCGCCAACTTCTATACCCAAGGTGAGGTATGTACACACGGTACCCGTGTCTTTGTTCACGACAGCATTTATGACGCGTTTGTCGAGCAGCTCAAATCGCGTACCGAGAAACTGGTTGTCGGTGATCCAATGGATATGAACACCCAAGTCGGTGCATTGATTTCAACCGAGCACCTTGAAAAAGTGATGACGGCCATTCAAGGCGCGAAAGCAAGTGGTGCCACCCTGCTAACCGGCGGCGAACGCTTAATGGAGAATGGCCTCGACAAAGGTAACTTTGTGGCCCCGACCATCTTTACTGATTGTGATGACAGCATGGCGCATGTGCGCGACGAGATCTTTGGCCCTGTGATGTCAGTGCTGCGTTTCTCGGACGAGAAAGAGGTCATCCGTCGTGCCAACAATACCCATTATGGTTTGGCCGCTGGCATTTTTACCCAAAACTTGTCGCGTGCGCATCGCGTGATCCATCAGCTTGAAGCCGGTATCTGTTGGGTGAACACCTGGGGTGATTCGCCAGCAGAAATGCCTGTCGGTGGCTACAAGCAATCAGGCATCGGCCGAGAGAATGGTGTCGAGACCCTGACTCACTATACCCAAACCAAGAGTGTGCTGATTGAGCTAGGCGATTTCGCTAGCCCATACGCCTAACCTCAGTTAACGGAGCGACCAACATGTCACAACGCTACGATTATATTATCGTCGGCGCGGGTTCGGCCGGCTGTGTGCTGGCGGATCGGCTCACCGAGTCCGGCGAACATCAAGTGCTATTGCTTGAAGCCGGGGGCACCGATAAAAGCATTTTTATTCAGATGCCGACGGCGCTGTCTTATCCCATGAATACCAAGCGCTATGCCTGGCAGTTTGAGTCTTTGCCTGAGCCAGGCTTGGATGGCCGTCAGCTACATTGCCCACGCGGTAAAGTACTGGGTGGTAGTTCATCTATTAATGGCATGGTCTATGTGCGTGGTCACGCATGCGATTTTGAAGAATGGGTTGAGCACGGTGCCAATGGCTGGGATTACGCTAGCTGCTTGCCTTACTTCAAGCGTGCAGAAAGCTGGTCGGGCGGTGAAGATACTTACCGWGGTGGTSAGGGCCCTGTCGGTACTTGTAACGGTAACGACATGAAACTCAACCCGCTTTATCAAGCCTTTATTGATGCGGGTGTCGAAGCAGGCTATCCAGAAACCAAAGATTACAACGGTTATCAGCAAGAAGGCTTTGGGCCGATGCATATGACGGTTGATAAGGGTGTGCGAGCTTCAACGTCAAATGCCTACCTACGTCGCGCGCTGAAGCGCAGCAATCTGACCTTGAAAAAGGGTGTTGTGACTCGTCGTGTCTTGCTGGAAGGCAAACGTGCGGTAGGTGTGGAATTTGAAAAGGGCGGCAAAATTGAACGCGTGATGGCAGACAAAGAAGTCATTTCCAGCGCGGGATCAGTGGGCTCACCGCAACTGCTGCAACTTTCAGGCATTGGTGCGCGTGACGTACTGGAAAATGCCGGTGTTGACGTCAAGCACGAGTTGCCGGGTGTGGGTGAAAACTTGCAAGACCACCTTGAAGTTTACTTCCAGTTCCATTGTAAAGCGCCGATTACGCTCAACAGCAAGCTGGGATTAATTAGCAAGGGAATGATCGGTACTGAGTGGATCTTGACCCGTAAAGGCTTGGGTGCAACCAACCACTTTGAATCATGTGCCTTTATCCGTTCACGCAAAGGGTTGAAGTGGCCAAATATCCAGTACCACTTTTTACCTGCAGCGATGCGTTACGACGGTAAAGCGGCGTTTGATGGGCATGGTTTCCAAGTCCATGTGGGCCCAAACAAGCCTGAAAGCCGCGGCCATGTACGTATCAAGTCGGCGGATCCGCAAGATAAACCGTCGATCCTGTTCAATTACATTACCACCGAACAAGATCGCCAAGACTGGCGCGACACCATTCGTTTGACCCGTGAAATCATGGATCAAAGTGCTATGGATCCCTTCCGTGGTGAAGAGATTCAACCGGGTCGTGATGTCACCACAGACGAAGCGATTGATCGCTGGGTGAAAGAGAACGTGGAAAGTGCGTATCACCCATCGTGTACCTGCAAAATGGGTGCAGACAACGATTCGATGGCGGTACTCGATGAGCAGTGCCGTGTTCGAGGGATTCAAGGTTTGCGCGTGGTGGATTCATCGATTTTCCCCACCATTCCAAATGGCAACTTGAATGCCCCAACCATCATGGTAGCGGAGCGCGCCGCTGACATGATTCTCGACAAGCCACTCTTGCCTGCTGAGCAGGTGCCAGTATGGATTGCGGCTGAGTGGCAGCAAAAGCAACGCAATCAGAACGCGCAAAGTGAGAAAGCCACCGAAGGTGCGCCTTCACTGGAAACTAATCAGTAAGCATTACAAGGAATCCAAGATGTCAATGAACAAACGTAAGACCACCAAAACCCTGATGACCGCGGTTGGCCTGAGCTCTATGGTGGCGTTTAGCGCCGCTGCCAACCAATGTGAGACGGTACGTTTCTCGGATATCGGTTGGACGGACGTGACCTCAACCACAGCCATCACCACAGAAGTGCTAAAAGGCATGGGCTACCAAACAGAGACAGACTTGCTGTCACTGCCTGTGACTTTTTCATCTCTGGCATCGGGCGACATCGACGTATTCCTCGGTAACTGGATGCCAACCCAAACGGGCGATATCAAAAAGTATATTGAAAACGGCACTGTAGATAGCCTACGCGCCAACCTAACGGGTGCGAAATACACCCTTGCCGTGCCTAAGTACGTTTACGATGCGGGTGTGACCAGTGTTGCAGATATCGCGGAATACGCTGACAAGTTTGACTCTCGCATTTATGGCATTGAGCCCGGCAATGATGGCAACACGCAAATTCAAAAAATGATCGATACCGATGATTTTGATCTGGGTGATTTCCGTCTGATCGAATCAAGCGAAGCGGGCATGATTTCACAGGTTTCACGTGCTATTCGTCGTGGCAAATGGGTTGCTTTCCTAGGTTGGGCCCCACACCCAATGAACAGCAACTTTGATATGAAGTATCTGTCTGGTGCAGATGACTACTTCGGCCCTAACTACGGCGGTGCCACGGTTCATACCAATGTTCGTAGTGGCTATGTCGAGCAATGTTCGAATGTGGGTCAAATGCTCGAGCAGCTTGAGTTTAGCCTCAAGATGGAAAACGAAATGATGGGCAAAATCCTGAACGACGGCGAGAAGCCAGAGGTTGCAGCGCGCGAATGGCTACGTAACAACCCAAGTGTGTTGAACAAATGGCTAGACGGTATCACCACACTAGACGGTAAAAACGCCGTAGAAGCTGTGACTGAATATCTTAAAAAGACTGAAGCGTAACAAAAAAGTGTAGAAGGAGAGGGCGGTTTAATCGCCGCCCCCTAAGGTTTTATTGTGAATATTATTACAGATAACAAGATCCCACTCGGTCAATGGATGGAAAATGGCGTTGACTGGTTAACCATGAACGCCGCGGGCTTCTTTGATGCCATCTCGATTGGTTTAGATACCAGCATCATGTTTTTGGTCGACATCTTTAAATGGATGCCACCTGCAATGCCTATCATCATGACTGCTGCGTTAGCGTGGTACCTGCAGCGTCGAATTTCCATCGTGATCTTTGTTGTGAGTGCGCTCTTGTTGATCCTCAACCTGGGCTACTGGCAAGAGATGCTGGAAACCTTTGTTCTGGTGTTTGCCGCGACAACGATTTCCGTATTAATTGGCATACCGCTTGGGATAATGGCCGCTCACCGGCCCTTAGCGTATACCATTATGCGCCCACTCTTGGACTTAATGCAGACGGTACCGCCTTTTGTATATTTGATTCCAACGCTGGTTCTGTTCGGCTTAGGGATTGTACCGGGACTGATTTCCACCATCATCTTTGCGATTGCAGCACCGATTCGCTTGACCTATCTCGGCATTACCCGTGTACCGGAAGAGTTGGTAGAGGCAGGACGTGCATTTGGTGCTAACCGTATGAAACTACTGTTCAAAGTGGAGCTTCCTGCGGCACTGCCAAGCATTATGACGGGTGTGACGCAATGTATTATGTTGTCACTGTCGATGGTAGTTATCGCCGCACTGGTGGGGGCTGACGGCCTCGGTAAGCCAGTGGTTCGCGCACTGAACACTGTCAACATTTCTCAAGGTTTTGAAGCGGGTCTGGCGATTGTATTGGTAGCCATCATTCTTGACCGCCTGTGTAAAGCACCAAACCAAGGCCATGAATAAGGGGGATACCATGGACGCAATCGCAATTAAAAATCTTGATGTTGTTTTCGGTGACAACGTACAACCCGCACTCGATCTGCTCGACAAAGGCTTAACGCGATCAGAGATCATCGATCAAACTGGTCAAGTCGTGGGTGTGGACAATGTGTCACTTAATGTAAAAGAAGGTGAGATTTGCGTATTGATGGGCCTATCTGGCTCAGGTAAATCGAGCTTGTTACGGGCGGTGAATGGCCTTAACCCGATTAGCCGTGGCAGCCTTGAGGTGCGCGATGGTGACCAAATGGTGGATATGGCGAGTGTGGATGCACAAACGCTGCGTCATCTGCGTACCAACCGTGCCTCAATGGTATTCCAAAAATTCGCTCTGATGCCTTGGTTAACCGTGGTGGATAACGTTGCCTTCGGTCTAGAAATGAAAGGCATCAGTAAAAAAGAACGCCGTAAGCAAGCATTAGAAAAACTTGAAATGGTGGGATTGGCGGATTGGGCCTATCAGTATCCACATGAACTGTCTGGCGGTATGCAGCAGCGTGTTGGCTTGGCCCGTGCTTTTGCGATGGACAGTGACATTCTACTGATGGATGAACCGTTTTCCGCACTGGATCCCTTGATCCGTGCTCAGCTACAAGACGAGCTACTGGAGCTGCAGAAAAAACTCAACAAAACGATTTTGTTTGTGAGCCACGATCTGGATGAGGCACTGAAAATTGGTAATAACATTGCCATCATGGAGTCCGGTCAGCTTATTCAGCACGGTAAACCTGAAGACATTGTTCTGCGCCCAGAAACGGACTATGTTCGCGACTTTGTGGCGCATACTAATCCGTTGAACGTACTGAAAGGTCGCTCAATGATGAAAGATATTGACACCATGCCGCACGTTGAAAACCGTTGGAAGGTGTGCGATCAGCGTGATATCTGGGTGACAGTAGAGCCTCAGGGAGCATTGTCGGCCATGGCGGGCACACAACATTTGCGTGTGGCTGAGTGGAAAAAAGATATGGCAGACTTGTCACAAGTAAGCTCGGATACCATTGTAATGGCATCGCCTGATATCGAAATGCGTGATGCGATTGAAATCCGCTATCACACCAACAAACCCGTACTACTAGTAGAAAATGGCAAATTGGTTGGCACGCTTTCCGATCACGATTTCTACCATGCCTTGCTCGGCAAGTATCAGCAGTCGTGCGATAGCCAAGCGGCTTGACTCACGTCAGCGAATAAATCCTAACTAACGAAAAAGCCTGCTCATGGAGCAGGCTTTTTTATCACTGACGACTGACCGCACAGGTCAAGTCACTATCTGTACAGTCGTAGGCTCAGTAGCGCGGTCGCTAAGGCATGATCACGGTATCAATCACATGTATCACGCCGTTTGACGTCATAATATCGGCTTTGGTCACGGTCGCGTTATCGACTTTAACTTTGCCA